>JAXIPH010000113.1:0-15203 GCA_045403035.1 Thermoleophilia bacterium
ACGTGGAGCTCGTAGATGACCAGGCCGGCGTGGCCGAGACCGGCCCAGCCACCGTCGGTCCACGCGAACCGCCGGGTATCGACCACGCGCGAGGGGCCGCGCACCCCCTCCGGCTGGAAGCGGGAGCAGGGATCCGGCAGCGGGTCGCCGCCGTCGAGCACGTAGCGGTAGTCGTCGCCCGCCACGGCCGCCGCCACGCCCTCGAAGACGCCCAGGCCCGCGGCGCCGAGCGCCGTCCGGCCGCCGGCGAGCTCCACCTCCACCGCCCCGGCGCGTGGAGCCCAGACGCGGAAGAGCGTGGTCCCGTCCCCCTGGGGGAGCGCCCCAGGGGGCGCTCCCATGGCAGCGGTGGCAGCGGGCCGGCCCCCTCAGCCATCGGGCGTGAGCCAGATGGCCGCGAGCGGCGGCAGGGTCAGGTGCGTCGACGCAGGCTGGTTCCCGTGGGGACCCGAGGACGCGTCGACCCCGCCGAGGTTGCCGAGGTTGGCTCCGCCATAGATCTCCGAGTCGGTGTTCAGCACCTCGCGCCAGCCCCCCCCGTGGGGCATGGGCAGGTGGTAGCCCAGCCGCGGGACGGGCGAGAGGTTCGCCGCCATCACCAGGATCCGCCCACCCGACGAGAACCGGGCGAAGGCGACGACGTTGTCGTGGCGGTCGTCCACCACCAGCCACCCGAAGCCCTCGGGCTGGGCGTCCCGCTCCCACAGGGCCGGCTCGCCCCGGTAGAGGTGGTTGAGGTCGTGCACGAGGCGCTGCACGCCCGCGTGGCGCGGGCGCTCCAGCAGATGCCAGTCGAGGCTGCGCTCGTGGCTCCACTCCTGCTCCTGCGCCAGCTCGCACCCCATGAAGAGCAGCTTCTTGCCCGGGTGCGCCCACATGTAGCCGTAGAGCGCGCGCAGGTTGGCGTGCTTCTGCCAGTCGTCGCCGGGCATCCGCGAGAGGAGCGAGCCCTTTCCGTGCACGACCTCGTCGTGCGACAGCGGCAGCACGAACTGCTCGGTGAAGGCGTAGACCAGGCTGAAGGTGAGCTCGTCGTGGTGGTAGCTGCGGTGCACCGGCTCCTTGCCGAAGTAGTCGAGCGTGTCGTGCATCCAGCCCATGTTCCACTTCAGGTCGAAGCCCAGCCCGCCCTCGGAGGTGGGGCGCGAGACCGCCGGCCAGGCGGTCGACTCCTCGGCCGCCATGAGCACCCCGGGCTCATAGCCGTGGGTGATCTCGTTCAGCTCGCGCAGGAACCCGATGGCCTCCAGGTCCTCGCGACCGCCGTACTCGTTGGGCACCCACTCGCCGGCCGCCCGCGAGTAGTCGCGGTAGAGCATCGACGCCACGGCGTCCACGCGCAGCCCGTCCGCGTGGTACTCGCGCAGCCAGTAGAGGGCGCTCGCCACCAGGAAGTTGCGGACCTCGTTGCGCCCGTAGTTGAAGATCAGCGTGCCCCAGTCCGGATGGGCGCCCCGGCGGGGGTCCTCGTGCTCGTAGAGCGCGGTCCCGTCCAGGCGCGCGAGCGCGAAATCGTCGCGCGGGAAGTGCGCCGGCACCCAGTCGAGGATCAGGCCGATGCCCCGCTCGTGCAGGCGGTCGATCATCTCCCGCAGGTCGTCGGGCGGGCCCAGGGTGGGCGTGGGCGCGAAGTAGGAGGTCACCTGGTATCCCCACGAGCCCGAGAACGGGTGGGCCATCACGGGCAGCAGCTCGACGTGGGTGAAGCCCATGTCGCGGGCGTAGTCGCCCAGCTCCGCGCCCAGCTCCGCATAGGTCAGCGGGCGGTTCCCCTCCACGGGGTTCCAGCGCCAGGAGGGCAGGTGCACCTCGTAGATCGAGATCGGCTCCGCGTGCGGGTGGCGCTCCAGGCGCTCCGCCATCCAGTCGCGGTCACGCCACGAGTGGGCGCTGCGGCACACCACGGAGGCCGTGCGCGGCGGCTCCTCCGCCGCCTGGGCCATGGGGTCGGCCTTCAGGCGCAGCGAGCCGTCGGCCCCGCGGATCTCGTACTTGTAGCGGCTCCCGGGCTCCACTCCGGGCAGGAACAGCTCCCAGACGCCCGACGAGCCGAGGGAGCGCATCGGGTGCACCCGGCCGTCCCACCCGTTCCAGTCGCCCACCACGCTCACCGACCGCGCCGCCGGCGCCCAGATGGCGAAGGACGTGCCGGCGGTCCCGTCGATCTCGCGCGGATGGGCGCCCAGGCGCTGCCACAGCTCCGCGTGGCGCCCCTCGCCCACCAGGTGCAGGTCGAGCTCGCCCACCGTGGGCAGGAACGAGTAGGGGTCGCGGCCGCGCACGGTGTGGCCCTCGTACTCCACCTCGATCTCGTAGCGCGGCACCGTCGTGGCGCCCGGAAGGAGCCCGGTGAAGAGGCCCGAGGCCGCGTGCTCCAGCGCGATCGGCCCGGCGCCCTCGGGGATCGCCCGGACCGCCTTCGCGTCCGGCCGCCAGGCGCGGATCGCCGCGCCCTCCGGCGTGAGGTGCGCGCCCAGCACGCGGTGCGGCTCGTGGTGGTCGCGCGCGGCCAGCAGGGCGATGTCCTGCTCGAGCCCGGCGAGGCGGGGGGCGCCGTCTGCGCCGGCCTTCCTTGAGGCCTTGCGCGGGCGCGCGGGTCGCCCCGACGGGCTCATGGATCCACCCGCAGGACGTGCATCGGGGCGACCGCCGGATCCAGCCGGACGTAGTTCCCGCCCACGCCCCACGGGAACGACTCCCCGCTCACCAGGTCGCGGGCGGTGAAGCCCGCCGGCAGGTCGAGGTCGCTGGGGAGGATCACCAGCCCCTCGTGGGCCGAGTGCGGGTCGAGGTTCACGCAGACGATGACGGCGCCCATCCCGCGGCCCTTCGCGTAGGCGATCAGCGCCTCGTTCGCCGTGTCCAGGAAGCGGACGTCGATGCGCCGCAGGGGCTCCGAGGCGCGCCGGATCTCGTTCAGGCGCCTCACCAGCGGCAGCAGGGGCCCGTCCAGCGCCCGCGTCTTGGTCTCGTACTTCTCGGAGTCGAGGTACTCCTCGCTGCCGGCCGCGACGGGGGTGCGCTCCACGTTCTCGAACCCCGAGTAGATCCCGTAGCTGGGGGAGAGGGTGGCCGCCAGCACCAGGCGCGCCTCGAAGGCCGGCCGGCCCCCGTCCTGCAGGTAGGCGTGGAGGATGTCGGGGGTGTTCACGAAGAAGTTCGGGCGGAAGAACTCCGAGACCGGGCCCGCGAGCTCGGTGACGTAGTCGATCAGCTCGGCCCGCGAGTTCTTCCAGGTGAAGTAGGTGTACGACTGGCTGAAGCCGGCCTTCGCGAGCTCGTGCATCCTCGCCTGGCTGGTGAAGGCCTCGGCCAGGAAGATGGTCTCGGGGTGGTCCTCCCGGACGTCCGCGATGAGCCACTCCCAGAAGGCGGTGGGCTTGGTGTGCGGGTTGTCCACCCGGAAGATGCTCACGCCGCGCTCCACCCAGAAGATCAGCGCCTCCCGCAGCGCCTGCCACAGGCCCCGCCAGTCGGGGCTCTCGAAGTTGAGGTTGTAGATGTCCTGGTAGCGCTTGGGCGGGTTCTCGGCGTACTTCAGCGTGCCGTCGGGCCGGCGATGGAACCAGTCGGGGTGCTCGCGCAGCCACGGATGGTCGGGCGAGCACTGGATAGCGAAGTCGAGGGCGATCTCCAGCCCGTTCTCCCGCGCCGCCATCACCAGGCTCTCGAACTCGGCCAGGGTGCCGAGGTCCGGGCTCACGGCGGTGTGCCCTCCGTCCTCGTCACCGATCGCCCAGGGGCTGCCGGGGTCGCCGGGCCCCGCGACGGGCGAGTTGTTGCGCCCCTTGCGGTGCGTGACGCCGATCGGGTGGATCGGTGGCAGGTAGACGACGTCGAAACCCAGCTCGGCCAGGCGCGGGAGCTGCTCCTGCACCCCGGCGAAGCCGCCGAACGAGCGGGGGAAGAGCTCGTACCACGCGCCCACCCGGGCCCGCTCGCGATCGACGTCCACCTGGTAGGTGCGCGATCGCTCCCGCTCGCGCCGCTCCGTGCCGCGGGCCAGGGCCTCGGCCACGGCCGGTGCCATCGCGGCGGCGGCGCGCACGGCCACCGGGCCCGGCACGCGCAGCGCGCGGACGGCCTCATCGACCACCGCGCGGTCCGTCGCCCGCAGCCGCTCGGCCGCGTCCTCGATCAGGACCGCGCCCTCCTCGAGCTCGCTCTCGAGATCCTCCTGGCCGGCGGCCAGCTTGCGCTCGATCTCGTTCCTCCACGACGCGTAGGGGTCCACCCAGGCCTCGACCTGGAAGGCGTGGCGCCCGAGCCCGACCGACTCGAACGCGCCCTGCCAGCGGTCCGGGCCCAGCTGCGCCATCGGCTCCTCCAGGAACCCGCTGGTCCCGGGCGGGCGGTGCCGCACGACGGCCCGGAGCTGCTCGTGACCGTCGCGCACGAGGTCACACGAGACGACCACGGGATCGCCCAGGGTTCGCTTCACGGGGTATCGGCCACCGTCCACCGTCGGCCCGACGTCGTGGATCTGAAGGCGCGATGGCGGCGTGCGGGGAATGGAGACGGGCACGAGGCGCACGCAGCGTAGCTTTCCCGGAGATGTCGCGCGCGACACTCCCCTCGCCGGCGGACGACCCCACGACCCCTCGCCGCGCGGGGGTCCTGCTGCCCGTGGGCTCCCTTCCGGGCGGGCGCCTGGGCCCCGAGGCGCTCGCGTTCGTCGACTGGCTCGCCGACGCGGGGCAGGCGTGGTGGCAGGTGCTGCCGATCACGCCGCCGGACCGCTACGGCTCGCCCTACGCGAGCCCCTCGGCGTTCGCGAGCTGGCCCGGCTACCTGGCGGCGCCGCGGGCCGCCGTGAGCGCCGCGCAGGTGTCCGACTTCCGGGAGCGCAGCGGCTACTGGATCGACGACTGGGCGCGCGCGGCCGGCCCGGGGGCGCTCGAGGACCAGGTGCGCGTGGACCGCGAATGGCGGTCGTTGCGTGATCACGCAGCTTCCCGTGGGGTGCGGATCCTGGGCGACCTCCCCTTCTACGTCGCCCCCCGGGCCGCCGACGTCAGGGCCCACCCGGATCTGTTCCGGTCCGACCCGGTGGCAGGGGTGCCCCCCGACAGCTTCACGGCGGACGGCCAGCTATGGGGCAACCCCACCTACGACTGGGCGGCGATGCGGGCGGACGGATACCGGTGGTGGACCGAGCGCCTGCGCCGCTCCCGCGAGCTGTTCGACTCCCTGCGGATCGACCACTTCCGGGCGTTCGTGGCCTGGTGGGGAGTGCCGCGGAGCGCCCGCACCGCGCGGTCCGGAAGCTGGCGCCGCGGCCCCGGCGGCGAGGTCATCGACACCGCCCGCGCGCAGCTCGGCTCGCTGTCGCTGGTGGCCGAGGACCTGGGGGTGATCACCCCACGGGTCCGCGCGCTGATGGCGCGCCTGGGGCTGCCCGGGATGCGCGTGATCCAGTTCGCGTTCGAGGGCAACCCGGACAACGCCCACCGACTCGAGAACCACGTGCGCCACGCGGTGGTCTACTCGGGGACCCACGACAACCAGACGGCGGCGGGCTGGTGGGGCACGGCCTCCGAGGCCATGCGGGAGGAGGCCGCGGCCGCCGCCGCCGCGGCCGGCATCGCCGGGGAGCCCCCGCACCGGCTGGTCGTGCGCCTCGCGCTGTCCTCGCCGGCGGGGCTGGCGATCGTGCCCGTGCAGGACGTGCTGGGGCTGGGAGACGAGGCCCGGCTGAACACGCCGGGCACGCGTCACGGCAACTGGTCGTGGCGCCTGGAGGGCGGCGGGCTCACCGCGGGCCATGCGGCGTGGCTGCGCGAGGCGACCGAGGCCGCCGGCCGGCTGCCCGGCCCCGCATCCGTTTCGGAGCCCCGGGACCCGGGAAGCTGAGGGCCATGAGCCCTCCCCGCGCCGAGCGCCCGCCGGGCGGTCTCCCGGGCCCCGAGCCCGCGCCGCCGCCGTTCCCGACGCCCCCCGGCCCCGGGCCGCTGCCCGACCCGGACCCGGCGCCGCCTCCGCCCGATCCGGTGCCGGCACCCTCCATCTGAGGCCCTGACCGCCGCCTCAGCGCGTGGAGCGGGCCGCGCGCGCCATGCCCCTGAGCAGGTGCGGCATCTCCCGCCGGCTGCGCACCACCGCGCGCGCGATCCGATCGGGGACGTCCTCGCCCTCCAGCGGGCGCCCGTGCCCCACCAGCAGGTGGCGGGCCGGGATCCCGGTCAGGCGATGCGGCGGGGTGAGGCGCAGGAAGGCGTGAACGCCGAGGCTCTCCCCGGGCACGGCGAAGAAGGGCGTCGTGCCGAGCGCCTCGGTCACCACCAGCACCGCCGGCTGTGGCCACCAGAGCGCCACCTCGCGCCAGCGCCTGCGCCGCGTGAGCCCGATCGTCTCGAACGGGGTGCCGGGC
Source organism: Thermoleophilia bacterium (assembly GCA_045403035.1). Lineage (GTDB taxonomy): Bacteria > Actinomycetota > Thermoleophilia > Miltoncostaeales > Miltoncostaeaceae > CAVXDY01. The sequence continues at coordinate 6,371 of JAXIPH010000113.1, forward strand.
AGCCCGTCGAACGGGGTCTCGATGCGGGGCACCCGGTAGCGGGTGGCGAGGGCCGTGCAGTCGCGGCCGTGCCGGTTGAGCAGCTGGATGACGCCCCGCACCTCGCCGAGGGTGTCGATCCGCTCCTGGAGGCCGTCCCCATCGACCGGGTCGATGAGCCAGACGCCGCCCTCGTGGACCAGGGCGTGGGAGGCCCGCTCCATGGCGGGCGGCTCGGCGGCGATCCAGCCGATGCCCCAGTGGTGGTCGTGCGTGAAGGTGAGCCGCATCTATCGAGAATATTGTGGGGGTCGAGGACGCTGTATCGCGATGAGACTCCGGGCGGCCGGGGGCCGACAAAGCCAGGAACTGCCGCGTAATTGGCGGCTCGGGACACTAGCCTCCGAGGGAGTGGATCAGGCGATCGAGGCCGTGGCCCTCACCAGACTGTACGGGCGCTCGGTGGGCGTGCAGGACATCGACCTCACGATCGCCCCCGGCGAGTGCTTCGGCTTCCTCGGGCCGAACGGCGCGGGCAAGACCACCTTCATCCGCCTGGCCCTGGGGCTGATCCGGCCCACCTCGGGCGCGGTGGCGGTGATGGGCCACGATCTCGCGCGCGACCGGATGGGGGCGCTCGCCCAGGTGGGCTACCTCCCCGGCGAGCTCGGGCTCTACGGCGGCCTTACCGGGCGCCGCACGCTCGAGGCCCTCGGCCGCCTGCACCCCCGTCCACCCGCGCTGCGCGACCGGCTGCTCGACATGCTCGACCTGGGCGCCGCCGACCTGCGCCGGCGGGTCCGCGAGTACTCGCGCGGCATGAAGCAGAAGCTCGGGCTCGTCGCGGCGCTGCAGCACGACCCGCCCCTCGCGATCCTCGACGAGCCCACCAGCGGGCTCGACCCGGTGGTCCAGGGGCGCCTCCTCGACTGGCTCGCGGCGCGCGCCCGCGCCGGCCGCACGGTGTTCTTCTCCAGCCACGTCCTGGCCGAGGTCGAGGAGCTGTGCGATCGCGTGGCCATGGTGCGCGACGGTCGGCTGCTGGTGGCCGGCCCGCTCAGCGACCTCGTGGGCTCGCGCACGCGGCGGGTGGAGGTGCGCTTCGCCCACGAGGTGGACCCGTCCCGCTACGCCGCGCCCGGCGTGGGTCCGTCGCAGGTGGAGGGACGGCGCCACCGCTTCTCGCTCGCGGGCGATCCGGCGCCGCTGCTGGCGGCGCTTGGGACGCTGCCGGTGGAGGAGGTCACGATCGAGCCGGCCAGCCTCGAGGACGCCTTCCGCGAGCTGTACTCGGAGGGCACCGCCCCGTGAGGACCATCTACGCGCTCGCCCTCGAGCGCGCCTGGGTCCGGATCCTGCTGCTGGCCATCGGGTTCGCGCTGTTCGAGCTCGTGGTGGGGCTCTCCTACGCGTCGGTCGACCAGAACGCGGTGCGCCGGCTCCTCGACGCCCTGCCGCCGGCGCTGCGCGCGCTGGCCGGGAGCGCCGACCTGGGCAGCGCGACCGGCTATGCGGGGTCCGGCTACCTGCACCCGGTGGCGCTCGCCCTGCAGGCCTCGGTGGCGATCTCGATGGGCGCGACCCCGGCGCGCGAGACCGAGGACGGGACGGCGGAGCTGGTGCTCTCGCGTCCGCTGCCGCCGGCCCGGTGGCTGGGCGCCCACGCCCTGGCGATGGCCACCGGGCTCGCGGTGGTGGTGTGCGGCGGCTACGTCGGAGGCCTCGTCGCCGCGGTCTCGGTGCGGGACCTCGCCCCGGTGGACCCCGGACCGCTGGCGCTGGCGCTCCTCGGCGGGCTGGTGATGTTCCTGGCCGTGGGCTGCGTGACGCTGCTGGTGGCCTCGATGGAGCGCAGCGGCGGCCGGGCGGTGGGCTGGGCCACCGGCTTCCTGGTGGTCTCCTACGCCGTCGACTACCTGGCCCAGGTCTGGTCCGTGGCCGAGCCGCTCGGGCCGCTGTCGGTGTTCCACTACCTCGACCCGCCCGAGGTGCTCCGCACCGCCTCGATCGGCGGGGTCGACGTGCTGGCGCTCGCCGGGCTCGCGGCGGTGGCGACCGCGGCGGCGCTGGTGCTGGTGGGGCGGCGGGACCTGACCCCCTGAGCCGCGACCACCGCGGGTCGGGCGGAGATCAGCCCTCGCGGCCCTCCTGGGTGAGGATCAGTCGCCGCATGGTGCGCACCACGACGTCCTCGGCCACGTCGCCGCTCGAGCGGACGTAGAACGAGTTGGGCCCCACGGAGTACGCCAGCCGGCGCTCGGGCCGCGGCCCGTCGAGGCGGGCCCCCCGGCCGCCCGGGACGTCGGACGGGGTCCACGAGCTGCCGCCGTCCTCCTCCACGAGCCGGGCCGAGGCGTCGGCGCCGATCCCGGTGGCCACAAGGTGCGACCGCCACACGCTCACCGCCGCCTCCAGCTCCCCGCCGCCCGGCGCGGCCCAGGTCCGCACCGCCGCGGTCCTCAGGCCCCGGTCGCTGAGCTGCGCCGCCAGGCCGGCGTCGGCCGTGCCCGTGAGGACCTCGAGCAGGGCGGCCGGGTCGGCCTCCGCCGCCGGCGGGCCGCGCAGGTCGTCGGGGCTCGGAAGTACGCCCAGCAGATAGAGCGGGTCGGCCTCCGGCCCGCCGGCCTCGGTGGGGCTGGACGGTCCGCATCCGGTCGCGACGACCGCAACGAGGACGAGGATGGCGAGGATCCGCACTGCGGCGAGGGTATCGCCCTTAACCGACCGTCAACGACAGGGCAAGGCACGACGGGAGACCTCTCCTATAATCGGCGCAGGCCGGAGATCCGTTCCCGGTCGAGTGATCCCCAAGGAGGGACCATGGACCTCGCCTCCTACAAGGCGGGAAACAACTTCAAGACCTTCGTCCTCGTGGCGGCCCTCTCCGGGCTGCTGATCGCGATCGGGTACCTCATCGGCGGCGCGTCCGGCCTGGTCGTCTTCGCCGCGATCGCCGTGCTGTTCAACTTCGCCATGTACTGGTTCAGCGGGAAGATCGCGCTCAAGATGAGCAAGGCCGTCCCGGTGAGCGAGCAGGAGGCCCCTGAGCTGCACCGGCTGATCGCCGGGCTCGCCGCGCGGGCGGGCGTCCCGAAGCCCGCCGTGTACATGACGCCGGCCGAGCAGCCCAACGCCTTCGCGACCGGCCGCAACCCCAAGCACGCCGCGATCGCGGTCACGCACGGGATCATGCAGGCGCTCCCCCCGCGCGAGCTGGAGGGCGTCCTGGCCCACGAGATGGGTCACATCAAGAACCGCGACATCCTCATCGCCAGCATCGCCGCGATGGTGGCCGGCGCCATCTCGGCCATCGCGAACTTCCTCCAGTTCTCGCTGTTCTTCGGCGGTGATGACGACAACCCGCTGGGGCTCATCGGGACCCTGGCCACGATCATCCTGGCGCCGATCGCGGCCGCGATCATCCAGCTGGCCATCTCGCGCCAGCGCGAGTACGTGGCCGACGCCACCGGCGCGGAGCTGCTGGGCGACCCCAACCCGCTGGCCGACGCGCTCGAGAAGCTGCAGCACGGCGCGGAGGCCATCCCGATGAAGGTGAACCAGTCGGCCGCCCCGCTGTTCATCGTCAACCCGCTCGCGGCGAACGCCCGCGGGCGCGGCGGGCGCGGCGGCGTCCGCACCCTGTTCTCCACCCACCCCCCGATGGAGGAGCGCGTCGCGCGCCTTCGCCGGATGGCGGGCGCCAGCAGCCTTCAGCTGCAGACCTTCTAGGGGGCGCGGATGGGAATCAAGGACGAGGTCAAGCGGCTGGTCGACACGGAGTCCGCCTCGCACAAGCGGCTGATCGAGTACGTCGTGCGCCAGCTCCGTGCCGGGCGCAGCCTGACGGCGGTGTTCGACGATCCCTACGTCACCAACCGGCTCTCCCTCGTCGACCGCCGCGCGCTGCTCGAGGAGCCGGAGGTCGTCGAGGCCGCCGGCGGTGCCGAGGTGCTCGAGCGCATGCGCGCCGAGTTGGAGGAGGCGCTGGCGAGCCGGTAGGGCGGCCCGCGCTAGAATCGGCCCCGGGGTCGATTTCCCAGGAACGCCGCGGCGGGCGGGGATTCGAGGAGTCCCCGCCCGCCGAGCTCGTCTCGGGAACGCCACGCCGGGGAGCGGGTGCGCGAGTTCTTCATCCAGAACGAGACCATCATCCTGTTCGCCCAGGGGCTGGTCTTCTTCACCCTCGGGTTCGCCGTGTGGCTCCAGCGCCGGCGGGCAACCCGCCTGACCCTCTCCTCGTCGCTGATCTGGCTGGCGGGCTTCGCCTTCGTCGAGGCGCTGGCCGTCTGGGGCTACGTCTTCGTGCCCATCCAGGACAGCTACATGGGCGAGGGCCTCATCGACGGCCTGCTGGTCCTGCGGGGGCTGGTCCAGATCGTGGCGTTCGTGCTCCTGGTGCAGTTCGGCATCCGCCTGCTGGGGTCGTCCACGCTCGTGCGGCGGAGCCTCACGGTCGCGTCGGTGCTCGTGGCGGTCGCGATCGTGACCACCACCGCGCTTGCGGCGGACTCCTCGGCCTGGGGCGCGGGCGAGTGGGAGTCCGCGGCCGTGGAGGTCTCGCGCTACGCGCTGCTGCTGCCCGGGGCGCTCCTGTCGGCCGTGGGCCTCTGGCGCCAGCGGGCCGAGCTGTCGGCCGCGGGGATGGTCGGGATCCGCCCCTACGCCGCCGCGGCCGCCGCGGTGCTCGCCGTCTACGCCGTCGTGGGCGGGGCCATCGTGGCCCCCGGCCCGCTCACCCCCGGGGGGATCCTCGACTCCGAGGGCTGGTTCGACCTGACGGGCCTGCCGCTGGAGGTGGTGCGGGCCGTCGCCGGACTCGCGCTCTGCGTCCTCGCGGTGAAGCTGCTCGAGATCTTCGACGTCGAGGCGAAGCAGCAGCTCGAGTCCCTCGACCGGGCCCGAGCCATCGCCGAGGAGCGCTCCCGGTTCCGGCGTGACCTGCACGACGGCACGATCCAGTCGATCTACGCGGCGGGCCTCCACCTGGAGTCGGTGGCCATAAGCTGCGACGAGCCCTCGGTGCGCTCGGAGGTGCGCGAGGTGGTCACCGATCTGAACGCGGTCACCGACGGCATCCGGGACTACATCCGGGCGCTCGCCCTGGCGCCCGCCACGCCCGAGGGCATCGCGGCGGGCCTCGGCGCCCTCACCCGGCGCTTCGCCGAGGAGACCGGGGGCGAGGTGCGCTTCCGCGCGGAGGGCCTCGCGGCCGCCGGGCCCATCCCCGACGAGGCCGGCGAGCACCTCGAGCAGATCCTGCGCGAGGCGCTCTCGAACACCGCCCGCCACGCCGGCGCCTGCCGCGTGCAGGTCCTCCTCGCCTTCCACCCCGACGAGCTCGACCTCGTCGTGAGCGACGACGGCTGCGGGTGCGGCCCCGGGCCCCCGGTGGGCGAGGAGGGCCACCAGGGCCTGCGCAACATGCGCGAGCGCGCACGCCGGCTCGGCGGGCGCCTCGCCGTGGGGGCGGGGCCCCGCGGCGGCACGCGCGTCATGCTCGAGGTGCCACTCGACAGCGAGGAGCCCGCAGGCGAGACGTCCATTCCCGATTCCATTCCCGAGGTGACCGCGTCGTGAGCACCACCGTCCCAGCAGATCCCATCCGGGTGCTGATCGTCGACGACCACGCCGTGGTCCGCATCGGCCTTCGCACCCTCCTCTCCCATTCGGCGGGCTTCCGCGTCGTGGGCGAGGCCCAGACCGCTGCCGAGGCCGTGCAGCTCAACGAGCAGACCCACCCCGACGTCGTCCTGATGGACGTGCGCCTGCCCGACGCCAGCGGCGTCGAGGCCTGTCGCAGGATCAAGGCCGACCATCCCGATGCCCGCGTCGTGATGCTGACCTCGTATTCCGACGAGGAGGCGATCGTCGGCGCGGTGATGGCGGGGGCCAGCGGCTACCTGCTCAAGCAGGCAGACGCGGAGCGCCTCACCCAGGCCATCCGCGAGGCGGCCGCGGGGGAGTCCACCCTGGATCCGCGCGCGGCCGGCGCCCTCCTGACCCAGTTCCGCGAGCTGTCGGCCAAGCAGGCCGAGGCGGAGCTGGCGGGCCTCACCGACCGCGAGCGCCGGATGATGGCGCTGATCGCGGAGGGCTACACGAACCGCGCGATCGGGGAAGTGCTCCACCTGTCCGAGAAGACCGTGCGCAACCACGTGAGCCAGCTCCTGCGCAAGCTGGGTTTCCAGCGGCGGTCCCAGGCCGCCGCCTGGGCGGGCCAGCGCCGGCTGGAGCTGCCACCCGACTGAGGGGCCCTTCAGCAAGGAGATCGCGCTCGCGCGGAGAATCGAGCGGAAGTCCATTGCCACCACGAAGGTGCGCTCGATGTCTCGATCCGCCCGCGTCCTCGCCCTCGCCAACCAGAAGGGCGGCGTCGCAAAGACCACCACGACGCTCAACCTGGGCGTGGCCCTGAAGGGCCTCGGCGCCCGGGTGCTCGTCATCGACCTCGACCCGCAGAGCAACCTCTCGATGAGCCAGGGGATCGACGTCGAGTCGCTCAGCATCGGCATGTACCACGTGCTCATGGGGAGCGCGTCCATCACGGAGATCATCGAGGCCCGCGAGATCGACATCGCGCCGGCCGGGATCGAGCTGGCCGGCGCCGAGCTGGCCCTGTCGGCCGCAATCGGCCGAGAGCGGACGCTGCAGCGGGCCCTGCGCCCGGTGCGGAACCTCTACGACGCCATCCTTCTGGACACGCCGCCCTCCCTGGGGCTGCTGACCATCAACGCGATGGTGGCGTCCGACGGCGTGATCGTGCCGGTCCAATGCGAGTACCTGTCGCTGCGCGGGCTGGCCCAGCTGAACCAGACCCTCCAGCAGGTGCGCGAGAATCTCAGCCCGAAGGTGGACATCGTGGGTATCCTCCCCACGATGTACGACGGCCGCACGATCCACGGCCGCGAGGCCGTGTCCCTGCTCGAGGAGAGCTTTGGTGACCGGGTCTACCGCACGCGCATCGGCAAGACGATCCGCTTCGCGGAGGCACCGGTCGAGGGCATGAGCGTCCTCCGCTACGACCCCGACGGCCAGGCGGCGCGCTGGTACCGTCAGCTCGGCCGCGAGGTGGCCGATCGCGAGCTCAACCTCGGTTCGGGGGTGGGGCGACCACGCGAGGCGGCCGCGTGAGCACCCGCGGCGGCCGGCCGAGCATGCGCGAGGGGCCGCTGTCCGAGCTCTTCCGCAACACCGACGCGCTCAACCCGCGCCCTCCGCAGCAGCCCGAGCCGGATCGCGGGCCCGGACCCTCCGATCTGACCAACTACCTGGCCGTGATCCGCGTGGTGGGCGTGGGCGGGGCCGGGTGCAACGCGGTCGACCGCATGATCGAGGCGGGGTTGCGAGGCGTGGAATTCGTGGCCGTCAACACGGACCGCCAGGCGCTGGAGGTGAGCGAGGCCGACGTGCGCATCCCGGTGGGCATGGAGATCACGCGCGGTCTCGGCACCGGTGGCGACCCCGCGCTGGGCGAGCAGGCCGTCCGCGAGAGCGAGGAGCAGGTGCGCCGGGCGCTGCGGGGCAGCGACCTGGTGTTCATCGCCGCGGGACAGGGTGGCGGCACCGGGACCGGCGGCGCGCCGCTGGTGGCCAAGATCGCGCGCGAGATGGGCGCGCTCACGGTGGCCGTGGTCACCCGCCCGTTCGGCTTCGAGGGCAACCGCCGCACACAGGTGGCACAGGTGGGGCTGGAGCGGCTCCAGGCCGCCGCCGACACGGTCATCATCATCCCCAACGACCGCCTGATGGCCGTGCTCGAGCGCGGCACCAGCATGGTGGACGCCTTCAAGGTCTGCGACGACCTGCTGCGCCAGGGCGTGCAGGGGATCTGCGACCTGATCACGCTGCCGGGGCTCATCAACCTGGACTTCGCGGACGTGCGCACGATCATCCGCGGCGCCGGCACCGCGCTGCTCGGCATCGGCTACGCCGGCGGCGGCAACCGCGCCACCGAGGCGGCCCAGGCCGCCATCGCGTCCCCGCTTCTGGAGACGCCGATCGACGGCGCCAAGGGCATCCTGCTGGGGGTCACCGGCGGTCCGGACCTCTCGCTGGTGGAGGTGAGCGAGGTCGCCCAGGTCGTGGCGGACGCCGCCGACCCCGAGGCGAACATCATCTTCGGCGCCACCATCGACCCCGACCTGCAGGGCCAGGTGTGGGTGACCGTGGTGGCCGCGAACTTCACCGGCAGCCGGTCCGCCCCCCCGCGAGAGGGCGAGCCGGCCACCGCCACCGCTGCGCCCGCGCGGGCGCAGGCGCCATCCCGGCAGGCGCCGGTCACGCGCTTCGACATGCCCTACCCGTCGGGCCCGGGCGGGTCGCGCAGGGGCGGCGGCGGCGTGTTCGACCTCGAGTCCGAGCCGGCCGACCCCGACGCCACCAGGCTGATCCCGCGACCCGACGCCGATCCGGGCGGCGGGCGCGGGGACGCGGCGTAGCGAGGGCCCGGCCTGACGCGCCGGTGGGCGTGGTCGCCGCCGGCCACCCCCACACCGCGCGCGCCGGGGCGCTGACCCTGGCCCGGGGAGGCGGCGCGGTCGACGCGGTCTGCGCGGCGGCGTTCGCGGCGGCGGTGGCCGAGAGCCCGCTCACCGGGCCGGCGGCCGGCGGGTTCCTCCTGGCGCGCTCGCCCGAGGGCGCGGTGACCCTGCTCGACTTCTTCGTGGCGGCCCCGGGCCTGGGCCCGGCCGGCCGACGGCTGGACGCGCGCGACCTCGACTCGTTCACGGTCCCGTTCGGCGGCGCGGAGCAGGTGTTCCACATCGGCCCGGCCTCGGTGGCCGTGCCCGGCATGGTGGCCGGCCTCGGCGAGGCGGCCCGGCGGCTGGGGCGGCTCCCGCTGGCCGACCTGGTC
>JAXIPH010000280.1:0-4658 GCA_045403035.1 Thermoleophilia bacterium
GGACTGGTCGGAATAGCCCGGGGGGCGGGCGCCGCTCAGCTCTCGTTGATCGTCACCTTGTAGATGTAGATCGGCTGGGTCGGCTTCTGGGTCGCCGGGTCGCCCGGGTCGGCGTCGGGGTCGGCGAAGCCCTCGATGCGCTGCGCGACGTCGAGCCCCGGGGTGACCTGCCCGAAGCGGCTGGAGGCGTTCGGCAGCAGCGATCCGTCGCCGGTGACGATGAAGTACTGGGAGCCGTTGGTGTTGGGCCCCGAGTTGGCCATGGCGACCGATCCGGTGGGGTAGCCGTCGTCCGGCAGCTCGTCGTCGAACGCGTAGCCGGCGTCCCCCGAGCCGGTGCCGGTGGGGTCGCCGCCCTGGATCACGAAGCCGGCCACCACGCGGTGGAAGCTGAGGCCGTCGTAGAAGCCCTGGCGGGCGAGGAAGACGAAGTTGTTCACGGTCACCGGGGCCTCGGCCCCGTCGAGGGCGATCACGATGTCCCCGCAGGACGTGGTGAGGGTGGCGGTGTAGGTGCGCGACGCGTCGATGGTCTGCTCGGGCGGCGCCGGGTAGGACTTCGGGTCGGGGGGCGGGTCGGGGGCGCGGTCGATGCAGGTGCCGTCGAGCGGCACCGTGGGCGCCGTCGCGGCGACCGTGGTGGCCGGGGCGGCCCCGGTGCCGCCGGCGCCGTCGTCGCTCCCGCCGCAGGCTGCGGCCAGCAGGATCCCGGCCACCAGCAGGACGAGGGCGGTGGTGAGAGACGGTCGGGTGCGGCGCATCGGCAGGGGAGTCTAGTGCGGGCCCTCGTGCCCGTCGGGGTCCGCCTGGCAATCGTGCAGCTGGAAGTACGTGAGCGTGGCCGCGACCGCGACGAACGGGGTCACGAGGGTGTTCCCGACCGCCGCCTGGACGAAGCTGCTCACCGCGCCGCCCAGCGGCAGGACCGTGGCTCCGAGCGTCAGGCTCACGAGCAGCTCCACCACGAGCGTGACGATGGCCACGCCGAAGACCGGCCAGCCGTGCCCGCGCACCAGGGCGCGGCTGCGGCCGAACGCCGGGAGGATGCCCGGGCCCTCCAGCACCACGACGGGGGCCAGCACGAACCACCAGGTCAGCAGCACGAGCCCCGGCGCCACCAGCAGCAGCAGCCCGATGAAGATCCCGACGGCCGCGAGCACGCCGGCCACCGCCAGCACCAGCAATCGCGGGCCGGTCCGGCGGAAGGTCTCGGCCACGCTCAGGTCGGGGCGCCCCCGGCGCGCGTCGTCCACCGCCCTCACGAGCGCCCCGTTCACCAGGAACAGAGCGGACAGCACGAGGATGTTGGCGCCCACGATCCCGGGCCAGCCCACCAGGGCGAGCGGCGCCGTGACCGCACCGAGCGGCACGAACACCACCGCGGCGATGGTCACGAGGTGGCGCCAGTGGGCCCGATAGACCTCCCACGAGCGCCGGAGGACGTCGCCCGGCTCCATGTCGCCGGGATCCTAATGGCCGCGATCAGGTGCGGATTCCCACCCCGCGCACGAAGGTCACCCAGGCCCAGCCGACCATGACCGCCGCGAGCCCGAGGGTCACCGTCACGGCCACCCCCGCATCGACCTCCGAGGTCCCCAGCATCCCGTGCCGCGCGGCGACCACCATGTAGAGGATCGGGTCGACGTGCGTCAGCGCCCGCCAGGGCTCGCGGAGTGCGTCGATCGAGTAGAAGACCCCGCCCAGGAAGACCAGCGGCTGGATGACCAGGTTGCCCACCACGTTCTGCTGGTCCCAGCCGGTGGAGTACAGGCCCACCACGATCCCGAGGGCCGAGAAGGCCAGGCTCGTGCCGATCAGGGCCACGGCGAGCATCGCCGGGTGCTCCACGGGGAAGCTCACGAACACCCGCGCCACACCGAGGGTGAGCGCGCCGATCATCAGGCTGCGCACGACGCCGCCGCTCATGTAGCCCACCAGGAGGTGCGAGGCGCTCATCGGGCTGCTGGCGGGATCCTCGATGAAGCCGTCGTTGCGCGCCTGGTAGATCGAGGTGGCGTTGTTGCCGAACGCCGACGTGGCGACGCCCATCAGCACCAGCCCGGGCACGATGAAGCGCTCGTAGGGCACCCCGTCCACGACGCGGATCTGGTCGCCGAGGGCGACTCCGAAGACCACGATGAAGAGGGTCGCGGCCACGACCGGCGGGGCGACCGTCTGGGTCCAGAGGCGTAGGACGCGCAGCACCTCGCGCTCGGCCAGGGCGCCCACCCCCCGCCAGCGCAGGCGGCGCAGCTCGGCCGTCGTCACCGGCCCACCACCTGGAGGTAGACATCCTCGAGCCTCGGGGCGCCGAAGCGGTCGCGCAGGTCGTGAGGGGCCCCCTCGGCCACGATCCGGCCGCCGTGGATGAAGGCGACGCGCTCGCAGAGCTCCTCGGCCTCCTCGATGTAGTGCGTGGTGAGCAGGATCGAGGTGCCGTCGGCGTGAAGCGAGCGGATGTAGGCCCAGAGGTCGTGGCGCAGCTCCAGATCCACCCCCGCGGTGGGCTCGTCCAGGATCACCAGGCGCGGACGGTGCAGCAGGGCGCGGGCGAGCAGCAGGCGCCGCCGCATCCCCCCGGAGAGGCGGTCGGCATAGCTGCCGGCCTTCGGCTCCAGGTCGAAGGCGAAGAGCATCTCGTCCGCCCGGTGCCGGGCCTCGGCCCGGCCCATGCCGAAGTAGCGGCCGTGCAGGGTCAGCAGCTCGCGCACCGGTACGAAGCGGTCGAGGGCGACCTCCTGGGGCGCGTAGCCGATCGCCCGCCGCGCGCGGTCGGCGCCGTCACCCCAGGGCGGGTCGCCGAACACCCGGATCTCCCCGCCCGAGGGCCGCGTGAGGCCGACCACGCTGCGGATGAGCGTCGTCTTGCCCGCGCCGTTGGGCCCCAGGAGCCCGAGGAACGCTCCCTCGGGCACCTCCAGGTCGAGGCCGGAGAGCGCGATCACACCCCCGGCGAAGATCTTGGAGACCCCCGCGCACAAGAGGGCCGGGACGCCGCCGCCCGCCGTCGCTACCAGCCCACCTGCACGACGGCCACGGCGCAGATGAGGTGATCCTCCCCGGGGCCGGCGTCGGTGCCGTTGGGCATGCGCAGGCCGCCGGGCACCGCCACCACCCTCACGCGGCCGTAGGGGAACTCCGCGGCGACCTCCTCGACGCGCACGGCCTCGTGGCCGGGCACCGCAACCCGCACGTCCACGCGCATGTCGGCCCGGTCGCCGGAGGGGATCAGCCGGTGCAGGCCCGGCAGGGAGGTGCGCCCGATGGCCTCGCGCACGGCACGCCGCGCGGCCGTCGTGGCGTCCTCCCCCACCAGGTCCACCCCGAGCCCCATCTCGAGGAAGACCGGGAAGGACGCCCCGTCCTCCGGCGCCTCAGACGGCGTCGTCGTCCTGTCCGCCCCGCAGCTTGCGGAGCACCACGAACACGCTGCCGGCGATCGCGCCCACGATGGCGATCACGCCGAACGCGCGCTTCGCCCCGCTCTTCTTCTTCGGCTTGGACTCCTCGACCAAGCTGCTGACCGCCTTCTGCAGGTCCTGGACACTGGACTCGACGCGCCTGTGCAGCTTGCGGTTCTCGGCGATGTTACGAGCGGCCTTGCTCGGCTTGTTCTTCTGGATCTCCCCGCTCACCTCGCGCCCGGTGGCGAATGCCTGGCGGAGCGCCTCGTGCAGTTGGGGGTCGTTGATCGCCTTCTGGACGATCGGGCGCACCGTCTCGACCAGCGCGGCCGCGCGATCCGTCGCCACCGCTCCCGCGCTCCTGGTCCGCTGCTTGATCATGAGCCCTCCCTGTCGGTCGTACTGTCCGTTCGGCCCGTTCGGCCCGTCCTGCCGCAGACCGCCCACCCGCCGGAGCGCTTCGCGGCGCAGCACGAGGCGGGCGATCCGGTAGGTCACGTAGCCCACGAGGGCTTTGCGGCGGTTGATCACGTCACGAGTGTAGTGCCGTTTCTCGCCCGGCGTGAAACCCTCGATCGATCGACGAGGGGGTCCGCGGGCCGCGGGGTGGGGTACCATCCCCCGGGGCCTCGACGGTGAGGCTCGCAACCGCGTTCGAAACGAAGGATGTTCAATGGCTGAGGGTGTCGTGAAGTGGTTCTCCTCCGAGAAGGGCTATGGATTCATCACCCCCGATGACGGGGGCAAGGATCTGTTCGTGCATTTCTCGGAGATCCAGGGATCGGGATACCGGAACCTCGAGGAGGGCCAGCGGGTCAGCTACGAGGCGACCGAGGGCCAGAAGGGCCCCCAGGCCTCCAACGTGTCGCCGCTCTAAGCGGCACCCGAGCTCATCTCGAAGGAGCGATTCTGGGAACCAAGCAGAAGGAAGAGGCGATCGAGGTGGAGGGCGAGGTCACCGAAGCCCTCCCGAACACGATGTTCCGCGTCATGCTGGACAATGACCACGAGGTCCTGGCCCACATGGCGGGGAAGCTTCGCCGGTTCCGCATCCGGATCAACCCCGGGGACCGCGTGAAGGTCGAGTTGTCGCCGTACGACCTCACCAGGGGTCGCATCACCTTCCGCCACAAGTAGCCGCCGGGCCCGCCGCCTCCCGGGCGGCGGCCCGAGCGGGGCGCTATGGCACGGCCGCGAGCGCCGCGGGGGCGATGAGCCCGGCTGTCGCGCGCCGAGCGCGCGCCAGCGCGCGGG
>JAXIPH010000358.1:0-4413 GCA_045403035.1 Thermoleophilia bacterium
ATGCAGGTAACGCTGCTGCGCTGGCGTATCACCGCGATAATTGAGAAACGCGCGCGCAGTCTGTCGCACATTTTCCGGCGCCGTACGATCGGCCGCCACGCGCACCGCCCGCTCGATCGCCCGCGCCATCGCGCCCGGCGACACCCAGCCGCCGGTCGCCAAATCGAGGTGCGCCGCGAACGGCGCCGAATCCGCGGGCCCGGGGCTGTCGATCGCGAGGCTCGTGAGCCGATAGCGGGGTCCTTCCTCGATCGAGAGGCGCAGCACCGGCCCTCCTGCCGCGCGCCTCCCCTCCGCCTGTCCTCCCGCCGAGGGAGCGAGCGCCGTATCCCACACGGCGCTGGCGCGCGCGTCGAGGTACCCGGCGTCCTGCAGCTCGGCGAGCAGCGCGGTCAGCGAGGCGGAGAGCGAGGCGTCGTCACGCGGCGAGCGCAGGGGCGCCGCGAACAACGCCTCGAGCCGGCGTGGCGTCGGGACCGATCCACCGAACTCGAGACGCGCCGCAGGGCTGGCGGCCCGCGCCGGTCCCGCGGCGAGCCCGGCCAGGAGCGCCGGAACGAGAAGGAGACGGCGGCCGGTCATCAGAAGAACGCCCGCAACTCGGCGCGGCCGATGAGCTCGGTCGCCCTCGCGGGCGGCAGGACCTGCCCGCGGCGATCGCGGACCGAGAACGACGTGGAGAAGGTGGTGCTCTCGTGCAGGCGGTAGTCCGCGCGGGCGGTGGCCTCCCAGCGCGGCGCGCCGGCCGGGTCGATGGACGGCAGCAGGGAGAGCGCCGGCGGTCCGGCGACGAACGCGCGCCGCGCGGTGACATCGAGATGTCCGCGAGGACCGAGGGCGAGCCCCAGATCGGGTCCCACGCGCACCGTGCGCGTGGCGGCGGTTCGGTCGTCGGCGTTGGCGTCCACGGGGCGCGTCCAGCCGGCATCGAGATGCGCGACCACGCGCAGCCGCGCATCGCGCGCGTAGATGAGCTGGGCGATGGCCCCCGTTTCGCGGAGCGTCCTCCGGTAGGTCGCGCCGGCGAGCAGCGCCTGCCCCGCTTCGTCCCGCTTCCAGCGCCCCTCGACCTCGGTGCTGAAGGCCGGGCTCGGGCGCGTCCGCCAGCGCAGGGTGGCCAACCGGGCGTCCGTCGTCTGCGCGAAGTTGCTGAAGCTGCGGTCACCGCTGACCCGGCGCTCGAGCCGCAGGCGCAGGGCGCCGGCGCGCGCCCCGGGGGCGAGCTCGCTCTCGATCCGCTGGGTCACGGCGCCGCGCGATAGCTCGGGGTCGTGGAGCACGAGCCACGGGTTGAGCACCGCGTCCATCAGCCGCAGCTCGCCGCGCCGGCGCGCCTCGCTCTCGAAGCTCAGCTCGACCCGCGAGCCACGCCAGGCGTCGGAGGCGCCGAACTGCCAGCTCGCGCGCGCGCTGGTCGCCGCGCGGGCCACCGGGTCCAGCTCGGCGCCGATCTCGATCCGCAGGTCGTGGTCGCCGTTCACCACCGGATTGCCCAGCGCGTCGTAGGGGCCGTTCCCGGCGCCCACGAACACCAGCCGGCGCACGCGACGACTCTCCCCCTCGCTCGTCACCTCGAGATTGGCCAGCGCGGACCATCCGCGCCGGGGATCCCCGCCGCGCACTCGCCCGCTCGCCAGATCGCTGCGCGCGCGACGCGGGTCCGCGCGCGGATCGAGCAGCCGCCGCTGCCAGGCGAGGCTCGCGCCCCAGGCGCCGCTGGCCTGCGTCTCGAGCGCGCCGCGGAAGGTGCGGGCCTGGTTCTGGTTCACGAATCCACCCGGGCCATCCTTGGCTTCGCGCCGGATCGCGACCCCCAGCACCCCGCGCCACGTGAGGGCGCGCGGTGTACGCAGCTCGGTCCCGACCTCGCGCGTGCGCACGCCCACGCGGCCACTGTCGCTGGGCGAGCGGCGCTCGTCCCACTCGCCCCGCACCAAGGGCTCGAGCCACGGCAGGCGGAGCTGCAGCTCGGCGGTGCGGCGGTCGCGGCCACCGCCGGGAAACCGCCGCCCCGCTTCGCGCCCGTCCGCCCGTTCCCACCCCGCCCGGGTGGTGACGGTCCCCTCGCGCGACCAGTGGGCGGTGCCACGCAGCGAGCGAAACCGGTCGGGGGTGGCGAGATGTCCGACCGAGGCCCGCAGCTCGCCGCCCGAGCGCGGCTTGAGGAATCCGCTCAGCTCGTAGCGGCTCTGCCGCTCGAGGTCGGAGCCGATCGGAAGCCCCCAGTCCTCCTGGGCGAACGGCCGCTCGAGGCGGCTGAAGGGATCGAAACGCCGGCCGACGGCCCGCGCCAGCAGCTCGAGCCCGCCCGCGCCGCCGAACCGGCCAGGCAGCCTGCCTTCGAGCGCCATCCGCGCCCGGCCGGCGCCACCCACGTTGTCCGCGTCGTCGAGCGAGGAGAACGTGTTGAGGTCGTGACGGGACACCGCCCCCTCGACGTCCACCATGAAGGGACCCCCGCCGACGCCGCCGGCGAGCGACCAGAGCTGGTGCGTGTCGGCCAACGGCAGCGGGCGGCCGATGCGGAACTCCCCGTTCCCCTGCCCGACGAACGCGTAGACGGTGCGGCTTGCGACCGCCGCCGAGTCCACGTAGGCCCCGAGTCC
Source organism: Thermoleophilia bacterium (assembly GCA_045403035.1). Lineage (GTDB taxonomy): Bacteria > Actinomycetota > Thermoleophilia > Miltoncostaeales > Miltoncostaeaceae > CAVXDY01. Next base: position 2,607 of record JAXIPH010000358.1, read on the forward strand.
GGGTCCGACCCGCGCGAACCGTACCGCGAAGTCGCCCGAGTCCACGCCGACGAACTGGTAGTGGGCGGGAACCGCCCCGGCCGGGATGAAGTCGTAGTCACCGACGCCCGCGGACACGCCTTCGCCGATCGCCAGCGCGACCGAGTCGCCGGCCGCCGCCAGAGCGAAACGGTCGGTCGCATCCAGCGTGACACCGAGCGGCCGCCCGCGGTCGTCCCCCTCGGTGACGAAGGTCGTGAACGCGCGCAGCCGCCCGCGCTCCCAGCTTCCCCCGCCGGCCGCCAAGTTGCGGCGGTAGCGGTTGACGCTGAACTGGTAGTCCACGGTGATGCGCGAGGCGGAGTTGACCGGCCTCCGATTCGTGAACGTGAGCCGGCCGCGCTCGTAATCCATGAAGTAGTCGGCGCTCTCGCCTCGCGTGAGGCGCATGCCATCCACCGTCACGACCTCGCTCGCCGCCACCACACTGATGAGCGGGCTCCCGCCGCGGTCGGTGAGCGGGTAGGGCCCCTGCCGGCCCTCCACCCCGAAGAACTGCAGCGTGTGGCGCTCGCCCTGGGCGCTGGCCGCCGCGACCACGCCGGTGAAACCGTTCCCGCCCCACTCGCCGCGCACACCCTGGAGACGCCGCTCGAGCCGCGAGAACTCCCCGCGTCGCAGGTCGAGCGTCACGTCGCCGAGCGCGGCGCTGCCCTGCGGTGCCTTGAGCTCGATCAGCACGCGGTCGAGCGACTGGAGGTCCTGCGTGGCGCCCACCACACCCAACGGCGTGTTGCGGTCGGAGAGCGCCCCGGTCAGCTCGATTCCCGGCGCCAGCGTGCCGCTCACCGCGAGATCGAGCGACTGGCGGAGGAATGCGTCCTGGGCCGAGCCGAAGTCGACCGCGATGGTCTTGTTCCCGGTCAGGGTGAGGTCGGTCCCCGCCGCCGCCACCGCGGGCGAGCGGGCGGTGGCGGGACGGGTCGCCGGCGGCGCCGGCGTACGCCCGGGCCCGGTGCTGTCGGGCGCCGCGGCCGCGGTCGGGCTCCAGCTGTAGAGCCGAAACTCGAGCGGCGGCGCGACCAGGAGCCGGCAGGCGCGCACCCACAGCGTGTCCCCCGGCACCGGCTGTCGGAGCAGGCGCAGCTCGCCTCGCGTCTCGTCGAGCGCGTAGTCGCTGCCGCGGCGCCAGGGGGCGAGGCGCGTCCACACCGAATCGCTTCCCGGACGAAGGAAGGGCTGCGGCAGCCGGTAGGCGACGGTCCCCTCCTGCTGGACGTAGAGGGTGACGCCGCAGGCGGGGTCGCCCACGGTCCGCGGCCCGGTGGCGGTCATCGTGGCCGGGACGGTCTCCGCCATCGTGGCGGTCGCGCCGGGGCCGTTCGAGTGCGCGAGCGCGATCAGCCATGCGAGCCGGAGGGGCCAGGCGTGCGGACCCCGCACCGCGCGGCGGCTGGTCCGGCGCGACACGGACCTCACTCCCTGGTGATGGGCGGGGCGGACCGCTCGAATGCGAACCGGCGCACCTCCCCACGTCCGGCCTCGGCGACCAGCAGCGTGCCGTCGGGCGCGAACGCGAGCGCCCGCGGCCGCGCGAGCCCGGCGAGCGCCGCCAGCGGCCGGCCGCCGGCATCGAACAGCCACAGCCGGCCGCTCGCCTCGTCCGCCACCGCGACGCGGCTCGAGTCGTCGACGGCGACCGGGATCGCGCCGGCCGCCGGCGCGACCGCCAGCGGCCACGACGCGCTCGCCCGGCCGCCCGCGTCCAGACGCTGCACGCGCCGGTTCACCCGCTCGGCCACGACCAGCGCGCCGCGCGGCGCGGTCG
>JAXIPH010000162.1:0-4761 GCA_045403035.1 Thermoleophilia bacterium
GGCGGGCCGGATCGGGCGCGAGGTCGCTCGGGATGAAGTGCAGCTCCACCGCCGCGTCGTCGGTGGCGAACCAGATCCAGCCCAGGTGGGCCACCTCGGGCGGCACGGGGGTGGGCGGGAGCCGCAGGGTCACCCCGTAGAAGTCGCGGATCGCCGCCTCCTGTCCCGGGGGGAAGGTGGCGGCAACGTGCTGCAGCCGGGCCATCCAGGGCAGCGTAGCGGGCGGGTGGCGCGGACCCGCCCCCAATATGATCGCGGCGTGGAGATCGGCGTCTACTCGTTCGCGGACACCGCCCCCGACCCGCGGACAGGGGACGTCGTGAGCGCCGAGCGGCGGCTGCGCGACCTGCTCGACGAGATCGAGCTCGCCGACCAGGTGGGTCTCGACGTCTACGGCGTCGGCGAGCACCACCGGCCGGACTTCGCCGTCTCGGCGCCGGCCGTGGTCCTCGCCGCCGCGGCCGAGCGCACGGTGCGGATCCGGCTCACCAGCGCGGTGACCGTGCTCAGCTCCGACGATCCGGTGCGTGTCTTCCAGGACTTCGCCACCCTCGACCTGCTGTCGGGCGGCCGGGCCGAGATCATGGCCGGGCGCGGCTCGTTCATCGAGTCGTTCCCGCTCTTCGGCTACGACCTCGATCTCTATGACGAGCTCTTCGCCGAGAAGCTCGACCTGCTCCTGCGCCTGCGCGACGCCGAGCGCGTGACCTGGACGGGGCGCCACCGCCCGTCGCTGGACGACCGGGGCGTCTACCCGCGGCCCCTCCAGGAGCCCCTGCCGGTGTGGCTCGCGGTGGGCGGTACACCCAACTCGGTCGTCCGGGCCGCCGTCCTCGGGCTTCCGCTGGCGCTCGCGATCATCGGCGGCATGCCCGAGCGGTTCGTCCCGCTCATCCGCCTCTACCGCGACGCCGCCCGCGAGGCCGGATACGCGCCCGAGGAGCTGCCCGTGGGCATCAACGGGCACGTCTACCTGGCCGACACATCGAAGCGCGCGGCGGACGAGCTCTACCCCTCCTACACCGCCGCCATGAACCGGATCGGCCGCGAGCGCGGCTGGTCGCCGATGACACGGGAGCAGTACGACGACATGCGCGAGCCCCGCGGCTCGCTGGCGGTGGGAAGCCCCTCAGAGGTGATCGAGAAGATCCTCTACCAGCACGAGCTGTTCGGGAACCGGCGCTTCCTGGCCCAGGTGGGCGTGGGCACCCTGCCCCACGACCAGGTGATGCACGCCATCGAGCTGCTCGGCACGGTGGTGGCGCCGGCGGTGCGCGCGGCCACGATGCCGCGGGTGACGCACGAGGACGGCTGACCCGGCGGCCCCGTCGTCGGGGGGGTCACGATGCCCCCCGCCGCGCTCGCCTCGGCCACCATCGCCTTCCGGCGCTCGCAGCCGGCCTTCCAGAACTCACGCCGCCAGGTTCTGGGGGTCCATGTCGTCCGTGACGATCACGGTCCGGTCGTCCACCGGCGCGTGAAGGGTCGCCCGGAGCCATGCGGTCGTCGCGTCGTTGAGCTTCTGGACGGGAACCGGGACGGCGGCGGCGGGGGTTGCGAGGAGGGGGAAGGCGAGCATCGCCACGAGGAGGCTCGCAGCGCACGTCAACGCCCCGGGGGTGAGCCCGAGGCGTTGAGAGAGCATCCTGCGGTGCTGCGGGAAGGGGCCGGAGCGGCCTCTACCAGGTGCAGCCGGTGCCGCAGGTACGGGTGACCGTGCCGTCGGCGGCGTGGGTGAGCGTGTAGGTCTTCGAGCCGGACGTGGCCGCCAGGCTGTACGTGGTGGCGGTCGAGGTCAGGACCACGACCTCGTTCTTGGGAACCGGGGCGGTGCTCGCCGTCGTGGCCTTGTAGGCGATCGACGGGTTGATGGCCGCGAGCGCGGTCACGGCGGCGGCCGGAGTGGCCGGGTAGGTCTGGGCGTCGGTGTACGACGACTCCATGGCCACGGTGGCGTCGCGCACCAGGGCGGTCGCGGCCGCGGTGTTGGCCTTGTCCTTCTGCCCGATGAACTGCGGGATGGCGATGGCGGCGAGAATGCCGATGATGAGCACAACGACCAGAAGCTCGATGAGGGTGAATCCATCGTGACTCCGGGCCCGGCTCCGAAGCCGGTTGAACATGTGGATCCTCCGTGAGGTGGTGGTTGCGCGCCGGAGATGCCCACTTGTTCGCACACCTCTTTGTCGCTGTGGGTCGTTATCGGCCCCCCAGAGAGCGACTTGAGGAGCGCGCCCCCCGCCAGTTGGCGGCCGGACCATGACGCCGTCGTCGTCGGCTCCGGCCCGAACGGCCTCGCGGCGGCCATCACGCTGGCGCGGGCCGGGCGCTCGGTGCTGGCGCGGTCGACCCGCGGGCCCGCCCAGATGGAGCGTGAGAACCCCAACCACGTGGGCGGCGACATCAACGGAGGCGTGGCGGACCTGCGGCAGACCCTCGCGCGCCCGGTGGCGCGACCCACGCCCTACGCGCTCCCTCTTCCCGGTCTCTACCTCTGCTCATCCTCCACGCCGCCGGGTGACGGGGTGCACGGGATGTGCGGCCACCTGGCCGCGCGGGCGGCGCTCAGGGGCGAGCTCGCGTAGCGATCACCCGGCCCAGCTCGCCGCCGTCGCCCGCCGTCTGCATCCGACCCCACCGAGCTGGGGACACCACGATTCTCGTCGTGGTGTCCATCCAGCCTGGGGGAGGCGACTAGTTCAGAGCCGAGACGATCGTGTAGATCACCATCTGCGCGATCGCGAGACCGCCGATCACGATCGCAGCGATCGCCATCTTGGAGCCGGCGCCCGAGACGAGCCGGCGGCGGGCGGAGATGCCGAGCAGGATGGCGGCGACGCCCAGGGGCAGACCGATCCAGAGGCCCCCGAGCGGGAGCTCCCACGCGAGGGTGGAGCCCGGGACCGACAGGATCGCGAGCAGGAGGGCGAGCCCTGGTCGAGGGCGAGCCCCGGTGGGCGCAACGTCGACGGCGGGGCGGGTGGCGGTGGTTCCCATGATTCCTCGCTTTGGAGGGGTTCGGCGGACCTCTCGAAGCTAGTCGCGGCCCCGGTCCGGCCACATCGTCGCCACCACCGGACCGCAGCCGGGCCACCACCTCTCGTCGGGCGAGTGCTAGCGCGTGGGGTCGGCGGCGCGCAGGTACGCGATGACCGCCAGCACGCGGCGGTTGGCCCCGTCGCTCTCGGGGAGGTCCAGCTTCATGAGCACGCTGCGAACGTGGCCTTCGACCGTGCGTTCGGTGAGCGACAGGCGCCGCGCGATGCCGATGTTGGTGAGCCCCTCCGCCATCAGGGACAGCACCTCACGCTCGCGCTCGGTCAGGACGCCGAGACCGTCCGCGGACTCGCCTCCCACCAGCGACGCGACCACCTGCGGGTCGAGGGCCGCCCCGCCCCGGGCGACCCGCTCGGCCGCGTCGAGGAAGTCGGCCACGTTCAGCACCCGGTCCTTCAGCAAATAGCCGAACCCGCCCTGTGAGACGAGCCCGACGGCCCCCGCGGCCTCGACGTGCTGGGACAGCACCAGCACGCCGACGTCCGGGTGGGCGTCGCGGAGCCACTGGGCCGCGCGCATGCCCTCGTCGGTGAACGACGGCGGCATCCGCACGTCGACGACCGCGAGATCGGGCTGGTCTCGGCCGATCGCCGCACGCAGGGCCTCGCCGTCCTCGACCGAGGCGATCACCTCGTGGCCCGCGTCCTCGAACAGCCGGCCGAGGCCCTCCCGAAGCAGGGCCTGGTCCTCGGCGATCACGACTCGCACGGAAGCTCCGCGGTGACCACGGTCCCCCGGCCCGGCGGGCTGACGACGGTCACGCGACCGCCCAGGGCGGCCACCCGGTCGGTGATCCCGGAGAGCCCGGAGCCCTCGGACGGGATCGCGCCACCCACGCCGTCGTCGTCCACCGAGACCACGAGGCTCCCGTTCTGTCGTGCCGCCCGGAGGATCACGTGGGACGCCCCGGCGTGCTTCGCCGCGTTGGCGAGCGCCTCGCTGGCCACGAAGTAGGCCGCGGTCTCGACCCTGTCCTCGAAGCGCTCCTCGGTCACCTCCACCCTCGTCCGCAGCCGCGAGCGGGACACCAGGTCGCCCAGCGCGCGCGCCAGCCCGTCGTCCAGGCCGGCCGGGCGCACCCCCCGGGCGAGCTCGCGGAGCTCCTCGATCGCGCGCGCGAGCTCGTCGACCGTGGAGTCCAGGGTCCGCGCCGCCGGGCTCGCCGCGGGGAGCTGCCCCTGGGCGTGACGGAGCGCGAGGCCGATCGAGACCAGCCGCTGCTGGGCCCCGTCGTGGAGGTCGCGCTCCAGCCGGCGGCGCTCCTCGTACCCGGCCGTGACGATGCGGGCCCGCGATTGCTCGACCTCTGCGAGCTGCCGGCGCGCCTCCACGCCCAGGCGGGCGATCTCGATGGCCAGCCCCGCCGCCCCGATGACGCTCTCCAGGAGGTCGGGCCGCTCCCCGAGCGCCGCGTCGTGCACCACGGTGGCGAGCGGGATCGTGCCCCGGCGCACCGGAGTGTGGGCGCGGTCCGGTCCCCGGGCCCCATCGACCACGCGGCCCGTCGCGTCGACGTCGACCTCACCGCCGGGCAGGCGGAAGAGCAGCTCCAGCCCGGGATCGCCGAGGGCCTGGGCCAGCACCGCGCCGGTGGCCTCGGGCGCCGCGCGCCCCTCCCACAGGTCCGCGAGGAACCGCTCCACGGTGCGCAGCCCCTCGTAGCGCGCCCGGTCGAAGCGCCGGTCCACCAGGAGCTGGACGCGC
>JAXIPH010000022.1:0-12193 GCA_045403035.1 Thermoleophilia bacterium
CTTCTCGTCTCGTCTCAGGGGTTCACCTCCATCGTGCTCGTCGCCCGTGCGGGCGGGCGAGAGCGAGGCACCCCGGAGGGCCACTCGACATCCACGCCAACCTCGCACGGGTGCCCGCATGTGCGGGCGGTTTGAGGCGGCCGTGCCGCCCCCGTGGGTCTTCGGTCGGGGTTGAGCCGGTGCGCTTCGGCTAGGCGGGCTCCTCCAGCACGTCGGCCGACGAGATGCGGGTGGGGTCGAGCGGGATGCCCGGGCCCATCGTCTGGGCGATGGTGATCGACTTCAGGTACTTGCCCTTGGCGGCCGCGGGCTTCATGCGGACGATCTCCTCGATGACCACGCCGTAGTTCTCGAGCAGCTGGCGCTCGTCGAAGGACCGCTTGCCGATGCCGATGTGGACGATGCCGGCGCGGTCGGTGCGGTACTCGACCTTGCCGCCCTTGACGTCGGTGACGGCCTTGCCCACGTCGAAGGTGACCGTCCCGCTCTTCGGGTTCGGCATCTTCCCCGAGGGGCCGAGGATGCGGCCGAGCTTGCCGACCGTGCCCATCATGTCCGGGGTGGCGATGGCCACGTCGAAGTCGTCGAAGCCCTCCTGGATGCGCTTGGCCAGGTCCTCGCCGCCCACGACGTCCGCGCCGGCGGTCTCGGCCTCGCGGGCCTTGTCGCCCTCGGCGAAGACCGCGACGGTCACGGACTTGCCGGTTCCGTGCGGAAGGCTGATCGTGCCGCGGAGCTGCTGGTCGGCGTGGCGCACGTTGACGCCCAGGCGCAGGTGGACCTCGACCGTGGGGTCGAAGCGGGTGAGCTCCTGCGACTTGATGAGCCGGACCGCGTGGAGCGGGTGGTAGACGCGCTCGGTGTCGATCTCGGACTTCGCCTGCATGTAGCGCTTGCCGTGCTTGGGCATCGCGCCTCCTCCTACTCCGCGTCGACGGTCACGCCCATACTACGCGCCGTCCCCGCGATGATCGTCATGGCCGACTCCACGCTGCTCGCGTTGAGGTCGGGGAGCTTCGTCTCGGCGATCTGCCGCAGCTGCGCCCGCGTCAGGTTCGCCACCTTCTCCTTGTGCGGCTCGGGGCTGCCCTTGTCGATGCCGAGCGCCTGGCGGATGAGCACCGCCGCCGGGGGCACCTTGGTGATGAAGGTGAACGAGCGATCCTCGAACACCGTCACCTCGACCGGGGTGATCGTCCCGTTGCCGGCCTGGGTCTGCGCGTTGAACGCCTTGCAGAACTCCATGATGTTGATGCTCGCGCCGCCCAGGGCGGGACCCACCGGAGGGGCGGGCGACGCCTGGCCGGCGGGGATCTGGAGCTTGATGACCTGCAGGACCTTCTTCGCCATGACGTCCTCGATCGCGGGGCGCTGCCCCGGGTTGCCGTGCGGGTGGACCGCCCTCTGTGAAGGCTACGTGAGCTTCTTGACCTGGTCGAACGAGAGCTCGGCCGGCGTCTCGCGCCCGAAGATGCTGACGAGCACCTTCAGCCTGCCCTGCTCGGTGTTGATCTCGGCGATCTCGCCGGTGAAGTCTGACAGGGGCCCGGCGATCACCTTCACGCTCTCGCCCACCACGTAGTCGGCGCGCACCTTGGGGCGCACCTCGGTGGCCACGTTGAGCAGCCGGTCCACCTCGGCCTGCGTGAGCGGCACGGGCTCGTTCTCGCGCCCGCCCCCACCCACGAAGCCCGTGACCCCGGGTGTGTTCTTGACCAGCCAGAGCGTGTCGGGCGTCATGTCCATGTTCACCAGGACGTAGCCCGGAAGGCGCCGCTTCTCGGTCTGCACCTTCTGCCCGTCCTTGGTCTCCACGACCTGCTCGGTGGGGATGACCACCTGGCGCACGCGCTCGCGCTGCCCCAGGGAGACGAGCCGGTGCTCGAGGTTGGCCTTGACCTTCTTCTCGTGGCCGGAATAGGTGTTGATGACGTACCAGCGGAACACGGGCGCTCCTAGAAGATCGCGTCGACGAAGCGCTCGAAGATCGAGTCCAGCACCGCCAGGTATGCGGCCACGATGGCCACGACCACGAGGACGACCGCGGTGGACTGGATCAGCTGGGTGCGCGTGGGCCAGCTGACCTTGCGCAGCTCCACGATGACCTCGCGGATGAAGCGGGACCCGCGGCGCTCCCGCTGGACCGCCTTGGTGACCGAGCCGGCCTTCTCCTGCGGGCGCCGGCGTCCGCCGCCGGGCGCCGGCGTGGGGCGGGGGCTCTGGGTGGTCTGAGTGCGGCGGGGCCGGGGCGCGCGCGCGCCACCGGGTGCCGCCGGCGGGGTCGGCGTCCCGCCGTCGCTCCCTCGTCCCTGTCCCTTCGCGGGTCGGATTCGCGCCATCAGCTCGTGATCACCTGTTGTGGACGACAGGGCCGGAGGGACTCGAACCCCCAACCCCCGGTTTTGGAGACCGGTGCTCTACCAGTTGAGCTACGACCCTTCGCGGGAGTCCCGGGCGACCAGGGTCGCTTAACGGGTCTCCTTGTGCGGCGTGTGGCGCCCGCACCATCGGCAGAATTTCCGGAACTCGATCCGATCCGGAGTATTCCGCCTGCTCTTCATGGTCTGGTAGTTCCGACGCTTGCATTCCTCGCAAGCCATCGTCACTCCGATTCGCTGACCTGTCGCCACAGGTGGCAGCCTTCCGTCCGGGGGCGAGCGACGTGCAGGGTACCACACGCCCTCCGCCCTCCCGGGCCTCGGACGGACCCCTCAGGCGGTGCGGCGGCCGGCCCTGCGCAGGCGCGCGGACGGCGACTGCGCGGCGACGGCCTCGGCCCGCGCCGCGGCGCGAAGCAGCCCGGCGGCGGCCCGTTGGAGGTCGAGCCCGGTCTCGGTCGGCTGTGGCACAACGCCGAGCGTCTCGGCCAGCCGGCGGTACTCCGTGACGAGCGGCGGACGGGCCCGCGCGTTGGGGGATCCTGCCGAGCGGACGCGCTGGCAGAGGGCCTGCACGGCGTCCACCGTGGGCTCGGGCGCGCGCACCCTCATGACGATCCGACCGCCAGCAGCAGCATCTCGCCATGGTCGGCGTCGACCGACAGCAGGTAGCGGCGGCCCCGGGCACCGAGCTCGAACTCCTCCTGCAGGTCGAAGACCTCGTAGCCGTCGGCGCTTGAGTGGCCGCGCACGCGAAGTGGCGCGTCGGTGTGCGTCGCCATGACCTCGATCCCGTGGGCGAGGCTCGCACGGGCGCCGGCGTTGAGCACAGGATCGTGGAGTGAGCCCGACATCTGCCGTATGGATCGGCCGTGAGTGCCCCGGGCTTAACCGCCCAGGGTCATGGCCGTCGCCCGGGTGTGGTCTACTGCGCCCCCGAATGGCTGAGTGGTCCGACTGGTACCGGCGCGAGGACCCCACCGGGTGGGTGCTTCCGGCACTCCTGCGCCGGCGCGCCGAGGAGCATCCCGACCGCGACTACCTGCGCGTGGGCGAGGGGCCCTGGCTGAGCTACGGGGAGATGAACGCGCGCGCCAACCGGGTGGCCAACGCGCTGATCTCCCGGGGCCTCGTCCCCGGTGAGGCCGTCTCCACGATGCTGCCGAACTGCGAGGAGAACCTCGCGGTCTGGTTCGGGATCCAGAAGGCGGGCGGCGTGCAATGCCCGATCAACCTGGCCTACCGCGGCGGTTTCCTCTCGTGGGTCGTCAACCTGCCCCGCTCGCGCTTCCTGGTGATCGCCGACTCCTACCTCGAGGTGCTCGAGCGGGTGGCGGGGGAGATCGCGACCCTGGAGCGCGTGATCGTGCACGCCACCGGCGGGCAGGGCGGGCCCGACCCGTCGCTGCCCTGGGAGCCGCTGACGGAGCTGCTCGCCGCCGGCGACGGCGAGCCCGGCGTGGAGGTGCCGTGGACCGGCGACGCTCGGATCATGTTCACCTCGGGCACCACGGGCCGCTCCAAGGGGGCAATCAAGCAGCACGCCTCGGACTACTTCTCGGCGCGAACCTACAACGAGGTCTGCGGCGTGACCGAGGAGGACACGTTCTTCTCCTGCCTGCCGCTCTTCCACTCCAACGCGCAGGTGCTGGCGGCCTATCCGGCGATGATCGCCGGGGCGCGCATCGCGTTCGCCGAGCGCTACTCGTCGACCCGCTTCTGGGGGCAGGTGGTCGACGCGCAGGCCACGCTGCTGAACACCGTGAGCGCGATCAACTACTTCATCTGGAACACGCCCGCCGACCCGCTGGAGCGAGCCCACTCCGTGCGGAGGATCATGGCGATGCCCGCACCGAAGGACATCTACCACGACTTCGAGGACCGCTTCGGCATCCGCTTCATCGAGGGCTACGGGCTCACCGAGACGGGCATGGTCACCTATCACCCGCCCGGCGCCCCTCCGCGGCCCGGGAGCTGCGGGGTGGCGACGCCCGGGATCGAGGTGACCGTGGTGGAGCCCGGCACCGACCTGCCGCGCCCGCCCCTGACCCCGGGTGAGATCGTGGTGGACATGCGCATGCCCAACATCGTCATGCGCGCCTACGCGGGCATGCCCGAGAAGACCGCCGAGGACTTCCGCAACCTCAAGCTCCACACCGGCGACCTGGGGATGCTGGACGCCGACGGCTACCTCTACTTCCTGGATCGTGTGAAGGACTACATCCGGCGCCGCGGCGAGAACGTCAGCTCGATGGAGGTGGAGGCCGTGGTGACGGGCCACGCCGACGTGCTGGAGGCAGCGGCCGTCGGGGTCAAGGCCGGCGAGGGCGCCTCGGCCGAGGACGAGATCCTGGTGTGCGTCGTCCTGCGCGAGGGGAGCGCCCCGGACCTGGGGGAGCTGCTCGACTGGTGCACCGAGCGGATGCCCTACTTCGCCGTGCCGCGCTACCTGCGCGTGATGGACGCGCTGCCGAAGACGCCCACCGAGCGGGTGCGCAAGGTCGAGCTGCGCGACGCCGGGATCACCGCCGACACGTTCGACCGCACCGGATGAGCGACCTCGACCTGGGCGAGGCGGCCGACTACATCCTCGCCGAGCGACCGCGCCTCGGCGAGGAGGTCGTCTGGGCGGTGCTGAACGAGCTGGGCGAGCCGCCGGCCCCCGGGGCCGACGACCTCGCGCTGGAGCTGCTCGCGCGCACCCGTCCCGAGGTGCGCCGGCGCGACGCCCGCCGGGTCATCGCGGAGTGGCGCGCCTACGCACGGCTGGCCGGCGAGCCCGACTGGGATTGAGCCGGCGTACGCCGGCCCTCTTAGAAGCGGATTCAGAAGTCCGTCGCGCCGGGTTGATGTTGGGCCGGGGCCGCCCTGTTGCTCGTAGGACGTAAGCGTCCAAGCTGGGTGCCGCCGCATGGCCGACTCGCTGCTCGTCGGTGATGGACTCGGGGTACTGCGCGAGAGCTGACACACACAAGTCGAGATCGGTGCCTGGACGCCGACGAACGGTCTCCGGCGTACTCATGCGTGGGTCTGTGTCCGGGCGAGACGCTCGGCGCGCTGCTTGATCGTGAGCAGCATCTTCCGCTCCATCAGCCATGACCCGGGCTCCATGACGGGGTAGCCGAGCCAGTCCTTGACCGTCCAGGCGGACGTGTCGAAGCGGTTTCGGCTGATCAGCCGCGTGTGTCCGTTCGTCGGTCGCAGCTCGAACGACCAGACCCAGGCGCCGTTGCTCGAGCGAATAACCATCGCCCGCTCTTTGTCGAGTCGCTCGACGCGCATCGCGTAGCCGGGCATCGGGATCTCGTCGCCGACCTTGAGGTCCTGGAGTTCGGGGACGACGCGATCTACGTTGTGGATGTCGACGCCGAGACGACGCTCGATCCAGTCGTAGGTGTAGGCGCCGCCGCGTCCCGGCCCCATCTGGACAAGCCACGGCCAGATCGCCGCCGGGGGCGCGTCGATCTCGACCACACGCGTCGCGACGATGTTCGCGTGCGGCATCAGCTCGTCGCCTGCGACCTCCCCGCTCGCCTCCACCTCGCTCGCGCCCCAGTTCATGTGCCTGTCGCGCAGAAACCGGAAGTACACGGCGGCCGTACCGCCCAGCACCACGAGACCAGCGCCGATGCGCTTCGCGATTGTCGTCACGTCACTGCGCATTGAAGCCGCTCAGGGCCGGGCGCCGGCCGGATGGACGCGGGCCACGTCAGGGGCCTTCACGTCGCCGGCTCGGCTGATCGCGGGCAGCCCGCAGGCGAGCAGGAGGACTGCGATCAGCGGCGTGACCACGCTCCACCAGGTGAGGAGGGCAAAAGGCAGGGCCGCGGCGAGGAGGAGGGTGAGAGCGAGCGGCCGGGGAAGGGTGCCGCGGCGGGCGACCAGTGCGATCGCGAGGAGCCCGCCGAGGATGCCGACCGTCCCTGCGAGCCCGAGCGCGGTCGCGCCGAGGAAGACGTAGAAGCCCGCGAGAACGACCGTGAGGATCGCCGTCCAGTTGCGTTCGGCCGCAGCGGCGACCTCCTTCGTCTCCCGGCGCAGGCTGCCAAGCACCAGGAGCGCGGCCATGACGAGCAGGGTGCCGGGCAGGTACCAGAGTCGGCCCACGGTCGTGAAGCAGACCAAGCCGGGGACGGCCAGCGCGGCGGCGAGCACGAAGCGCCTCGGCGCGGGCGCGTCCGGCCTGTGGGTCAGCGCGAGCGCTGCGGCGAGGGCGAGAGCGGCGAGGGCGAGCGTGGCGAGCCCGAGCCGGGTCGTGTCCTGCTTGTCTCCGACCCAGGCGCGGATCGAGGGTCCGGCGATCAGCTCGACGAGGCCGGCGATCATGCCGAGCGTCGCGCCCACGAGGCCGAGGAGGACGGCCACGCGCTCGCGCGTCGAGCGGATGCTGACACCGGCGGGGTGGGCGCTGGCGCTCACGCGAGGATCACCGCCTCGAGCGGCCGGCGTGGGCTCTTGTGCGGGGTGTGGGTGGGGTAGCCGATGCGGACGCTTGTGAGCGTCTGCCAGCCGGTGGGGACAAGCTCGCGCAGCGCGTCGCCGAACTGAGGCGTGATCGCGAGCTCGAGCTCGCGATCTGCGCGCTCGCTCAGCTGGTTCATGTGCTGCAGCGCGAGCCCGTGCCCGGTGATCCAGAGGTGGACGCGCTCGAGCAGCCGCCCGCCCTCGAGGCGCTGCCGGTTGTCGCTCGCGTCGTGGACGGCGAGGATTCCGTAGGCGGCCGCCGTCTTCGTCTGCCGGTCGCGGGTGGCGTCGAGCCAGGCATCGTCGGTTGCCGTGCGCGACTGCGCCGGGAGCAGCTTCGCGAGCGCCGCCGTGAGGTCGGAGAGGCCCGCCGCGTCGACGGTGATCCCGTCGCGTTGACGCTGGATCTCGTCCCAGCTCTGCCGGAACCAGTCATAGTCGCTTCGGCTCTGGTCGGCGTCGGCGATGATCGCTTCGGTCGCCGAAACGAGCAGCTCCCCGATCTGCGCCCGCTGCGCCCCACCCGTGAACCAGAAGAAGCGCGCGTTGGCGGTCTCGGTACTGCCAAGCTCGGCCATCGCCGCGAGCGCGGCGGCGGGGATGTCCTTGCCCTGGACGTAGGGGTAGCGGTTGGTGTGTCGGCGCGCGATCTGGCGGGAGAGGTCGGAGGCGTGTGGCGCCGAGCGGGCGAGCTCGACCCGGGCCGCGTGCGTCGAGTGGAGCCCGGCCGGCATCAGCGTCACCCGGTTTGCGTAGCCGCTTGCCTGCGCGGCTAGGACGAGGTTCTCGAGCGCGGCGCCGAGACCGACGTACTTCTCCCGCTTGAACGGGTCGATCGCGCCGATGTTGCGGCTCGGATCGGCGAACAGGTCGATCCGTCCCGGGGCCAGGCCGAAGAGCCAGGGCTGGGTGTTGTGCGGGTTGGGCGCCAGGATGGCTGCGCCAACCAGCGCCCGCAGCCCCTCCTGATCCTGCCAGTTTGCCCAGGGCGCATAGGCCGGGCCCTGCCCCACCTCGAGCACGCCCTGGTCGTAGGTGCGGTAGCCGAGCGCGCCCGAGCCGGCGACGAGAATCGTGCCGGCGCCGAGACCGGCGCGGCGAAGCAGCGTCCTCCGGCTCATGCTCGCCTCCGATCGGGCCTGCGACGCGGCAGGTTGGGAGGGATCGGTCATCGCTCTCGCCTCTCCTTCCCTGCCGTCGCGGCCGCTGCGGCCTCGAAGGCGCGCCGCCCCTTGCCGGTCAGGTACGGGTCGAGCACGACGAGGACGAGCTCAGTGCCGCGTGCGATCTGGCGCGGATTCTGCGGATCGCCGGTGAGATCCAGGAACGGAAGCCAGCCCTGGGCGACGAGCCAGAGCGCGACGGTCAGGTCGCGCAGCCCGCGCGGCGGGCGGGGCGCCCGCAGCAGGCCCTGGGCGACGAGCTGCGCCCCGAATGCCAACCACTCCCCGACCCTGCGCTCGTACACCTCGCGGTAGGAGACGCGCAGATCGGGATCGGCACGCAACAGGGCGAGGATCTCGCGCTCGAGGAAGCGATACTCCCAGGCCAGCTCCACGCCCGCTGCCAGGTTCCGGCGCAGCAGCGCCAGGTTCTCGCTCGCGTCCAGGCCTGGCTGCCAGCGCTCCTCGTGCGCCGCCGCGTACTGCGCGTGCAGCGCCCGGATGATCTCCTGCTTGCCGGCGAAGTGGTAGTAGAGGTTCCCGGGGCTGAGCCCCGCCGCGGCCGCGATGTGATTGGTGCTCACCGCCGAGGTTCCCCGCTCGTTGAACAGCCCCCGCGCCGCTGCAAGGATCCGTTCCCGCGTCGCCTCCGACTTCGCCATTCGCCCCGGGCGGGTGATGGGTCTGGCCACTTGGAGATTAGGGTTCATGCTCTAAATAGAGCAGACGCTCTAACCGGCGGAATCGGCACATTCGCGGACCCACATGCGGCACTCCCGCACTGCGGCGCGCGGTCGATCCGCGTCTGCCGTCGATCTGCCACCCGTGCCGGGGTTTTCCGTGGGTCAGGCGCCGGCACGGGCATCGAACAGCCGCACACTCCCGGCAGCCCTTCGGCCAGACTCCGAAACCACGGCAAAGGAGCTCACCGGCGTACCGCGCGGACGCTAACCAACCATCGAGGGCGTCTCGCCCTTGTGGCGGATCGGCAAGAAGATGCTCGGCATCTACCTCCCCTTCCGCTTCAGGGCAGCCCTTCCACGCCGGCCCTCCCTGGCGGGCGATGGAACTCGGTCTGAAGGGCATGTCCGCTGCACTCGCGCGTCGGTAGAGCGACGGGCACATCCCGATCGTCACGGGGGGTCGGCAAGAAGCAGCAGGCTGCTAGCGCTCTGATTGCTGCTGACCAGCTCTTGGGACGCCCGCGACGGCCGCGACCATGCAATCAACCTCCTCGAGGCCTCCACAGGCTCCGAAGGGGTCGACCTCCACGACGTGGACGGTGCGTGGACGCCGCAATCACCTACGGTCGCCTAACCGAAACGCCGCAGTGGCCCGACAGCTTCTGAAACCGCTTCTTGAGCGGGGCGGGCGGGCCGTCTGCGCGCGGAAATCGATCGTCTAGGGGCGGATCACCCGAAGCACCTGGTCCGCCCCGACGTAGCCGGCCGAGCTCGCCCGCGCCGTGACGGTGCGAGTCGCGGCGAGGAGCTGGAGGGTCACCTTCCCCTTGAGGTTGGTCGTGGCCGACGCGCCACCCGCCCTCACGCGGGCTCCCTGCACCGGGTCTCCGGCGTCGAGCACCGTGAACGTCACCGGGGTCGCCTGGCCGTCGGGAATCCGCAGGCGCGAGGACTTCAGGGTCAGCCCGGGCAGCACCCGTGCGTGTGAGGTGGCCGTGTCCGCGGTGGCGCCGATCGAGAAGCTCCCGAGGATGTCGAGGGCGCCACGCGTCGCGCTCGCGTCGAGGTGGTAGGCCTGGAACGCCCGGGCCGGACGGCCCGCCTCGACGACCTCCCCGAAGACCCGGCCGGACGGGTCCGAGCGGCGGGCGAAGACCTGCGGGCGGCCACCGTCCTCCTCGGTCCATGCGACCCAGAGCCGCCCCTCGTCGTCCGCCGCGAGGGTCGCGACCGAGTTGCTCCCGGTCCGTGCGACGGTGGTCGCGCCCGCCGCCCCCACCCGCCAGACGCGGATCCGGTTGAGCGTCGGGTAGCCGGTCGGGTACGCGACGTAGAAGCCCCCGACCGGGCGGGAGCCCTCGCCCGGGCGCGCGACGATCGCGGTGCGGCTGAGCTGACCGACCTTCATGTTGGCGGTGCCCGGAAAGCGGAGGGCCGCGCCCACCGGAGCGCCGTCCGCCCCCACGTCCTGCGCGTAGACGCCGAGGTTGCCGGCGGCGTTCGAGTACCAGGCGACGACCGCGCGGCCGGCCGCGTCGGCGGCGATGCCGGGGTCGTAGCCGTAGGTGCCGAGGGGCGCCTGGAGGTCGAAGTTGGGCGCGTCGGGAACGAGGCCGGAGTGGACCCAGGTGCCGAGCGTCCCGGCCCACGTCTCCAGGGGGCTGCCGTCGGGCAGCGCCGCCGCGGAGACGGAGCTCCCGTAGGCCTGCCCCCCGTCCGGCACGACCGAGCCGGTCTGGAGGACCCACGTCGCGCCCCCGTCGAACGACAGCGCCGTGTTCAGCTCCTTGTTGGTCTCCGCGGGGTCGGTGGTGCGGATGCCGCCCCAGAAGACACGGATGCTCCCCCCCGGCTGGGGCACGAGCGCCGGGTTCGCGATCTCCGCCCAGCCCGACTCGATCGGCGTGGTCGCGAGGAGCTTGCCGCTCGGCGCGAGGGTCGTGTGGAGAAGGTCCTCGGTGATCGGGCCGGCAGTTCGCGGCCAGGCCACGTGCAGCTTCCCGTCCGCGGTGCGCAGGAGGCCCACCTGGTCCGTGCTGGGGCCCTTGGCGGTCACCTGGACCCAGCCCGCCGCCTGGGCGAGGGCCGGAGCGATGAGCAGGCACGCCGCGGCACCGATGATCGTCCGAGCCCTCACGCCGTCCCCCTTGATTCGCCGAATACGCCGACGCTACCCGGCGGGCACGGAGCGGGCAAGCCGGGAGTCGGGGCCGCAGTGACGGACGGGGAACCGGTCCGCTCGGGTACGATCGCTGCCCGTGTTCCGCGACGAAGTCGACCGGCTGTTCACCGAGCTCTTCCCGGGCGGCCGCCACGCAGGATCCGGCGAGTCCCGCGCGCCCGTGGACGTCTACGTTGCCGACGGCGACCCGCCCACGCTCACGGTCGAGCTCGACGTGGCGGGCGTGGACCCGGCGCTGGTGGAGGTGGCCCTCCACGAGGACCTGCTGGTCGTGCGGGGCGAGCGCCGGCGTACCCGGGAGGGCCGGCGCGTGTACCAGCACGCCGAGATCGCCTGGGGGCCCTTCGAGCGGCGCCTGCGCCTGGGCGTGGCCGTCGACCCGTCCACGGCCACGGCGACGTACGCGAACGGCCTCCTGCGGATCATGCTCCCCCTGGCCCCGCGGCCATCCCTGCGGCGGGTGGAGATCACGGTCCGGGCGCCGTGACCACGGACGCCGGCACCGAGGATCCCGCCCGGGCGGCGACGGGCGGCGGCGAGCAGGCGGACCGAGCCGAGGAGGCCGAGAGGGCCCTTCCGGAGACACTGCCGGTGCTGCCGCTGAAGGAGACCGTCGTGTTCCCGGAGGCGGTCGCGCCGCTCGCGGTGGGCGAGGAGCGCTCCATCCGCCTCATCGACGAGGTCCTGAACGGCCCCGACCGCCTGCTTGCCCTGGTGGTGAGCAAGGATCCCGAGGCCTCGGCGCCGAGCCCCGAGCAGCTGCACGAGATCGGCACGGTGGCCGTGGTGCAGCGCATGGTGCGGGTGCCGGACGGCACCGTGCGCATCCTGGCCCAGGGCCTTCGCCGGGTGCGGCTGGGCCCCTACACCCAGACCGAGCCCTTCCTGATGGCGCACGTGGAGGAGGTTCCCGATCGCGCCGAGCGCACCACCGAGGTCGAGGCGCTCACCCGGAACCTCCAGAGCATCTTCAGCCGCATCATCGAGCTGGTGCCCCACCTGCCCGACGAGCTTCAGATCGCCGTGGCCAACATGGACGATCCCACGACCCTCTCCTACGTGATCGCGGCCTCGATGCGGCTGTCCACCGAGGAGCGCCAGGAGCTGCTGGAGGAGCCCGACCTGGAGACGCGCCTCCGCCGGCTCACCGTGCTCTGCACCCGCGAGCTGGAGCTGCTGGAGCTGGGGGCGAAGATCCAGAGCGACGTCCGGCTGGACCTCGACAAGGGCCAGCGCGAGTTCTTCCTGCGCCAGCAGCTCAAGGCGATCCGGGAGGAGCTGGGCGAGAGCGACGACGAGCAGGCCGAGGTCGAGGAGCTGCGC
>JAXIPH010000203.1:0-6758 GCA_045403035.1 Thermoleophilia bacterium
GACGGCGCGCGCGGCCCCGCGGGCGCGCGCGGACTCGAAGGGGCCACGGGCCCTGTCGGGCCGGCGGGCGCGGCGGGGGCGACGAACGTCGTCGTGCGGAGCGCCTCTTTCCCCGTGGCCGCTCCCCTGAGCACCACCGCATCGTCCACGATGCAGTGTCAGTTCGGTGAGCATGCAACCGGCGGGGGCGGTGGGATTCCGGGTCCCGGCACCCGAGCCGTCACCCAGAGTGGTCCGGTTGACGCGGGCGGGGTCTTCCCGATCGGCGGCGCGGTGGTGGTGCCCACGGGCTGGCGGGTCGAGGTCCTGAACAACACCGGCAGCAGCCAAGACGCCAGCGTCTACGTGGTCTGCGCGGCCCCATGAGCTGAGGCCGGATTTGGCATTGTGGGCGGGTGAGCCTCGACGCGCCCATCCGCCCACGGCGCGCCGGCGCTTGAGCGAGCTCACCCAGGCCCCATCGGACCGCGACGCACCGCTCCGTGCGGACGTCTCCTACCTCGGGCGGCTGCTCGGCCAGGTGCTCGTGGAGCAGGGCGGCGAGGGGCTGCTCGAGTCGGAGGAGCGGCTGCGCGCGCTGGCCAAGCAGATGCGCGCCGAGGGGGTGAACGCCGGCGAGGCGGCCCGGGCCGAGGCGGAGCTGTGGGAGCGCACCCAGCACCTCGACGGGCGCGAGCTGGTGGGCGTGATCCGCGCGTTCTCGGTGTTCTTCCAGCTCGTCAACACCGCCGACCAGCACCACCGCGTGCGGCGCCGGCGCTGGCGGGACGCCGAGCGCGAGGAGGCCCACCGGGCGCAGCCGGAGAGCCTCGCCGCCGCCTTCGCGGCCTTCGCCGCACGCTCGGTGCCCGCCGAGCGGATCGGCTCGGTGCTCGATCGCCTCTCGATCGAGCTGGTGGTGACACCCCACCCCACCGAGGTGTCGCGTCGCACGGTCCTGGCCAAGCACATGCTGGTGGCCGAGTGCCTCGACGCGCTCGACAACTCGAGCCTGTCGCCCCGCGAGCGCCGCGAGACCGAGGAGCGGCTGCTGGAGGAGATCACGATCCTCTGGCAGAGCGACGAGATGCGGTCGGCCCGTCCGCGGGTGATCGACGAGGTGCGCCGGGCGCTCTTCTTCTTCGAGGAGGTGCTCTTCGACGCCACGGGGACGGTGCACGAGGAGCTCGATCGCCTGCTGCACCGCCACTACCCGGGCCTGCGGTCGCCGGTGGGCTTCCTGCGCTACGGCTCGTGGGCGGGCGGCGACCAGGACGGCAACCCCAACTGCACGCCCGAGCTGGTGGGAGAGGCGCTCGACCTGCACAGCGACCTGGCGCACCGGATGCTGCGCGAGCGCGTGCGTGCGCTGGCCGCGGGCATCGGGATCTCCACGCGGATGGCCCAGGTGAGCCAAGAGCTCGACGACTCGATCGCGGCGGACGAGGGGGCCATGCCGGAGACCGCCGCCGAGATCGGCGCGCGCAACGCCTCCGAGCCGTACCGGCGCAAGCTGTCGTTCGTGTGGGAGCGCCTGGACCCCCGTGGCGAGCGCCCCTACGCGCGCCCCGCCGAGCTGGTGGAGGACCTGGAGGTGATGCGGCGCTCGCTGGAGGAGCACGGCGGGCGGCGCCTGGCCGAGCGCAGCCTGGCGCGTCTGACGCGCCAGGCGCAGACCTTCGGCTTCCACATCGCGCGCCTGGACGTGCGCCAGCACTCCGGCCGGATGCGGGAGGCCGCCGAGGACCTGGCCGCGCTCGACGGGGGCCGGCGCGAACTGGCGGAGCCGGAGTGGACCCGGATGCTGGAGGAGCTCCTCGAGCATCCTGCGGCCCTCGGGTCTCCGGGGTCGCTGGAGGGCCGCGCCGCCGAGACCGCGCGCACCTTCACCGAGCTGCGGCGGGCCGTGCGCGAGCATGGGCCGGAGGCCGCCGGAACGGTGATCGTGAGCTTCACCCGCGGGCCCTCCGACATCCTGGCTGCGCAGCTGCTGGCCACGGCGGCCGGGCTGTGCCGGGAGGAGGACGGCGCCTTCCGCTCGGACGTCGACCTTGTGCCCCTGTTCGAGACCATCGACGACCTGCGCCGCGCGCCGGACACGCTTCGCGGCCTGCTGCGCCTGCCCGCCTACCTCCGCAACCTGGAGGCGCGCGGCAACCGCCAGGTGGTGATGGTGGGCTACTCCGACTCCAACAAGGACGGCGGCTACCTGGCGGCCAACTGGGAGCTGCTGCTGGCACAGGAGCGCCTGGTGGACGTCTGCCGCCTGAACCACGTCTCGCTGGCCCTCTTCCACGGGCGCGGGGGGACGCCGAGCCGCGGCGGCGGCTCCACCTACGCGGCCGTGATGGGAGGCCCGGCCGGGAGCCTCGATGGGCGCATCCGCATCACCGAGCAGGGCGAGGTCATCTTCACCAAGTACGGGCTGCCCCAGATCGCCGAGCGCAACCTCGACTCGGTCGTCGCGGCGGTCATGGAGCGCACGGTGCAGGAGGACGAGGCACCCGGCTTCAGCGGGCGCAAGCGGGTGTGGGACGAGGCCCTGGACGAGCTGGCCGAGACCTCCCGCGCGCGCTACCGGTCGCTGGTGCACGAGGACCCCGGCTTCCTGCCCTACTTCGTCGAGGCGAGCCCCCTGGGTGAGCTGGACATGGTGAACATCGGCTCGCGCCCGGGGCGCCGCGCCGAGCCCGGTGGAGAGCTGCGCTTCGACGAGCTGCGGGCGATCCCGTGGGTGTTCGCCTGGATGCAGAACCGGCACCTGCTGCCCTCCTGGTACGGCGTGGGCGAGGCGCTGTCGGCCTTCATCGGCCGCTACCGCGGGGGCCTGGGGGTGCTGCGCGAGATGTACGCCGACTGGCCCTGGTGGCGCGCGATCGTCGACAACTGCCACATGACGGTGGCCAAGGCCGACATGGGGATCGCCGTCCGCTACGCGGGGCTCGTGAGCGACGAGGCGCTGCGCGAGCGGATCTTCGGCCTGGTGCAGACGGAGTACGCGGCGGCCTGCACGGGGCTCCTCGCCGTGGTGGAGCAGGACGCCCTGCTCGCGGACAAGCCGTTCCTGCGGCAATCGATCCGGCTGCGCAACCCCTACATCGACCCACTGCACTACGTGCAGGTGCGCCTGCTGGCCCAGCTGCGCGCCACCCACGACCCTGCGGCCCGCGCCGCCCTGGAGTACCCCCTCACGCTCACCGTCAGCGGCATCGCCGCCGGCCTGCGCAACACCGGCTGACGACGCCGGGTCAGACGACCTGGTTCGGCGGGGGATCCCCCCGCAGGAAGGCCCTCAGGTTGTCGATCGCCCGGTCGCCCATGGCGGTGCGGGCGTCCACGGTGGAGCTGGCGAGGTGCGGCAGCAGCACCACGTTCTCCAACCTCAACAGGGCCGCCGGAACGTCGGGCTCGTGCTCGTAGACGTCCAGGCCCGCGCCGGCGATGGTGCCCGAGGCCAGCGCGTCGGCCAGGGCGGCCTCGTCGACCACCTCGCCGCGGGAGGTGTTGACGAGGAAGGCCCCCGGGCGCATCCGCGCGAGGCGCTCGGCGTCGATCAGGTGGTGGGTCTCGGGCGTGGCCGGGCAGTGCAGCGTGACCGCGTCGCTCGCGGCCAGGAGCTCGTCGAGGTCCTTGGCGCGTCGGACGTCGAGCTCGGCGAGCTCTGCCTCGTCCACGGGCCGCGGCTGGTGGTACAGCACGCGCATGCCGAAGCCGCGGGTGGCCCGCCGCGCGACGGCCCGCCCGATGCGCCCCATCCCCACGATCCCGAGCGTCATCCCGGTGACCGAGCTGCCCATCATGTGGGTGGGCCGCCATCCCGTCCAGGTGCCGGACCGCACGTGCCGCTCGCCCTCACCCATCCGGCGGGCCACGGCCAGGAGGAGCCCGATCGCCAGGTCGGCCGTGGCGTTGGTGAGCACCCCCGGCGTGTTGGTGACCACGATGCCGGCCTTCCGGGCGGCGTCCAGGTCGATGTGGTCGACCCCCGCGCCGAAGTTGGCCACGATCCCCGCCCGGCGCGGGGTCGCCGACAGGACCTCGGCCGTCAGGCGGTCGGTCACCGTGGCCAGGAGCGCGTCGGCGGTGCGCACGGCGTCGGACAGCTCCTCGGCGGTGAGGGCGCGGTCGTCGGCGTTCAGCCGGGCGTCGACGAGCGCGGCGAGCCGCTCCTCCACCGAGAGGGGCAGGCGGCGGGTGACCACGACCCGCGCCTTGGCGATCATCGCCGCGCGATGGCCTCGGCCATCCCCACCACGTTGCCCGCCTGGCGCGCCGAGACCGCGTCGATGAGGCGCCCGTCCAGCTGGGCGGCGCCACGACCCGCCGCCGCGGCCTCGTCCAGGGCCGCGAGGACGCGCCGGGCGTGCTCGACGTCGGCGGACGCCGGGGTGAAGGCCGCGTTCGCGGGAGCGACCTGAGAGGGGTGGATGACGAGCGTCCCCGCGCAGCCCAGGACCGCGGCGCGGCGGGCCGCCGCCGCGAAGCCCTCGGCGTCGGCGAGGTCGCCGAACGGGCCCGCGATGGGCGCGAGGCCGTGGGCACGGGCCGCCGTGACGATCCGCGAGAGCACCGCGTGCCATTGGTCGCCCGGGTAGCCCGGGTCGAGGCCGCCGATGGCGGTGGTGCGCACCCCGAGGCTGGCCGCCATATCGCCCGGGCCGAAGTGCAGCGCGCGCAGGCGCGGTCCGGCGGCGGCGATCGACTCCACGTTGGAGAGCCCGAGGGCGGTCTCGATGATCGGCTCGATCCCGATGCGCCGCGCGATGCCGATGGCCCGCTCGATCTGGCCCAGCAGCGCGTCGACCATGTGCACGTCCCCGGCGACCCCGGCCTTCGGCAGCACGACGCTGTCGATCCGGTCGCCCGCCTGCTCGACCACGTCGATCAGGTCCCGATACATCCAGTGGGTGTCGATGGCGTTGATGCGCACCGACACGGCCCCGCAGTCGCCCGGCCAGTCGACCTCGCGGAGTCCCCGGATGACGGCGGTCCGCGCGCGCTCCTTGTCGTCGGGCGCCACGGAGTCCTCGAGGTCGAGGAACACGCGGTCCGCGTCGCCCTGGGCCGCCTTGGCGAAGAGCTCCGGCCGCACGCCCGGGACGGCGAGCACGCTGCGCCAGAGCCGGACCGGGACCTCGCTGCCACCCATCGGCGGATTCTCAGCCACGGCGGGCGCTTGTCAAGCGCCGCCCGCGCGGCGTGGAGGACCGCAGTCGACGAATCGGGGAACCGGTGGACGACGGTCGCATCGACCGGGGCGAGTCCCTGCGCAGGGTCGGCGGCGTGGTGGGGGAGGCGAGCCTCGCGGGCGCCGGTTGGCCAATTGGCCGCTCGCTGGGCGGCCAATTGGCCCAACGCGTGGGCTGGATCCGCGGCGGGTACCGGGCCATGCGGCCGTTCGTCTCCGGCTTCGCCTACCAGAACTACATCGACCCGGACCTCGCCGGCTGGCAGCGGGCCTACTACGGCGCGAACCTCGCGCGGCTGGTGGACGTCAAGACCGCCTACGACCCCGACGAGGTCTTCCGTTCCGTCAGGGCATCCGGCCGCGCTGAGGGACGCCCCCGGAGGGGCGCCCCTCGCACCACGGCTCAGCCGGCTAGGGCTTCAGCGTGGGGCGCAGCAGCGGCGGGATCGGCCGGACGGCGATCCTCTGGAAGGTCGCGTACGCCGGCTTCGGCGCGCCGCTCTCGAACAGCAGCCCCCCGGGCCAGTTGACGTTGTCCTGGAGGTTGAACCAGACCACGGCCGCCAGGCGCGGGCTCTTGACGTCCGGCAGCGTGAACAGCTGCTTCAGGTAGAGGTTCTGCACCGCCGGGCTGACCTTCACGTTCCGGAAATCGGTGGTCGCGGTCGTGTAGCCGGCCTCGGTGACGAAGAGCTTCATGCCCTTCTTCTTCTTGTCGAGCGTCGCGAAGATCTCCGGCAGGCTGCCCCATGAGGGGAACGCCTTGGACGCCCGGGCCGTCGACTTGGGACCCACCGAGGGGTAGATGTGCTGGGAGTAGGCGTCGAACTTGGGCGCGTTCTTCTGCACGAGCGAGTTCAGCCACACGCGGGCCCCAATGTTGCCGTTGCCCGTGCTGCTGCGCGGCCCGCCGACCCCGCCGATGACGACGGCGCTCCTGTTGGCCAGCTTGATGCGCGGGTAGGCCGCCTTGAGCAGGGCCTTGTACTTGGGGATCGAGGTCGCGTTGTTGAACCGGAAGAAGTTCTTCAGGTTCGGCTCGTTCCAGATCTCGATCAGCCGCAGCCGGGGCAGCGTGGTCGTCGGCGCCGCCGGGTCGGGATAGAAGCCGTTGTACCGCGTCGCGAGGGCCTGCATGAAGTCGGCGTACTGCGCCGCCCTCGGCGCGTTCGGGTTGTAGGCCGATGGGAAGGCCGTGTTGGTGCCCTCGACCGCCCAGATGGGCGTGCTGTAGACGGTCACGAGGGGCGTGATGCCCGCGGCCTTCAGGCCCTTCATGATCTGGTCGATCCGGCTCCAGTTGTAGGCCGGGTCGGCCGGGTCCGTCGGGTTCGCGGGCTGGGTCGGCGCGATGAACGACCAGAGGACGTCGAAGCGCGTGACCTTCGCGTTCGTCGCCTTCACGAGATCGATCCGGCTCTGGATCTGGGACGCCGGCGCGATGGTCAGCACGTCGTCCTGGATCGCCGCGACTCCACCCATTCCGGTGGCGGGCAGCGCGAGCGCGACCCCGGCGGCGAGCGCGAGCGCCGCGCCGGTCAGTGCACGGCGGGGTGCGCTTGCGTCGTTGTTCCTCAAGGGGCTTCCTCCA
>JAXIPH010000117.1:0-5861 GCA_045403035.1 Thermoleophilia bacterium
CGCCAGAGTGGCGAAGGCGGCGGCGCTCGTCGCGGCGATCGCCGCTTGCGCCGGATGGAGGGGTCGGCTCCGCGGGAGCGGACGTCGACGGGCGAAGCGGTGGCTCATGGTGCCCGAACGGGATGTCGCCTGCCGGGTCTGGTCGACACCCCGGCCGAAGGACCCTCCCCAAGGGTGCAGGCGCCAAGCCGCCCCCCGCCGGTCCCGGGTCGCCCCGACCTGGACCGGCTGCCCTCTGGCGCCGCCCGTCGCGGCTGCCGGACGGGCCTGCGGCCTCCGGTGTCGGAGAACCGAGATGCGGCTCCCGAGCCTCGCCCGAACCTCGGGCCTGCGAGGCCGGCCACCGCTTCCACCACGCCACCGCGCGACGCAGGTTGAGCCCGGGGCTCGCGAAAGCCCGGTGAGCTCCGCCGCCGCCGCCCACAGGCCCGCTTGCGCCGTTCAGTTCACGCGGCCCGTGCAAGCGAAGGCGGAGCACGGTGTGCCGCCAGGGCGAGGAGTGGGGAGGCTGCGACGCGGACTGCCTGCGCTGCGACAGGGAACGCGAGCTCGTGCAGCGGGCTCCAGCTGAGCGCGTACTCCTCGCGAAGCCTTGGCGGCAGGAGACCCGCGCTCGAGAGGCGGTGAGCGGGGGCGAGCAGCCGAAGCGGCGCCGGAAGCGGCGCCTCGAGGATGACCGCGGCCACGTCCCGCGCCGGCTCGGTGACGGTGATCTCGGACGCCGCGAGCTGACCGGCGAAGTAGTCGCGAAAGTCGGCGAGCCGCCGCGGGATGACCTCGGCGGGCGTTCCGAAGATGCGCGCGACGAGCGACATCTCGCGGTAGTACCGCTCCTGGTCGTCCCCCGAGAGGCGCCTGACGAGGCGGCCGTAGAGGGCGAGCGAGACCTCGACGAGCGTCCCGTGCACCCACAGCATCAGCTCGGGATCGGAGGCCGAGTAGGGAGTCCCAGCCGGAAAGACGCCGAGCGGCATCCGCGTCCTTCCCCGGACGCGCTCGTGGACCGCCCGCACGGCGGCCCCGGCCCCCTCCGCCTCTTCCCTCGTGCCGTACACGATCAGGTACAGCGCCCGCATCGTCCCGAGGAGCCTGCGCCAGAGCCCGGCGCGATAGTCGGAGTGCTCGACCACGCCCGCCGCGACGAGTGGATGGGCGACCTGAAGCAGCACCGCCGGGCCGCCCCCGAGGAGGGGCACGAGCGGAGAGTTGCCCACGCGGCGGATCACGCTCTGGGGCGCGAAGTAGCCATCCTCGCTCGCCATCCGCTCCGCGTGCGTGCGCGCGCGCTCGGCGCGCGGCGTGGGTCCTCGCCTCACCGCAAGAGCATGACAGTCGCCGCCGCCGGGCGCATTCAACGGCTCCGCTCCTCATGAATAGAGGCGGATTGTCAGTGAGTGATGTTGGTCGGGTGGTTGGGCGGCAGCACGAGCGCCAGGCCGCCGGGATCGCGGGCGACCATCTCGAAGAGCCCCCAGGGCCGGACGGCGGGCTCCTGCTCGATCGGGACGCCCAGCGCCGCGAGGCGCTCGCGCGCGGCGCGCAGGTCGCGCACCTGGAGGAACAGGCGGACCGCCCCCGACGGGGGCTCGGCCGACGAGCCCGAGACCTCGAGGAGCCCGCCGCCGAGGAAGAAGACGGCCCCGCGCTCGGGCCCCTGGCCCCACTCGCGGTAGACGGCCAAGCCAAGCGTCTCCTCGTAGAAGCGCAGGGAGCGCTCGAGGTCGCGCGGAGACAGGAGGACGCGGCTCGAGAGCACCTCCATCGAGGGCGAGCTTAGAGGGTCAGCGGCGTGGCGTGGGATCCCGCGTGGCGAGGGCCTGGCGCCTGGTCAAGGGGCGGGCGGCGGCGTAGGCTGGCGAGCGGTGAGCTCGGCGGATGCCGCACGCGAGTACCACGACCGCACGAAGCACAGCCACGAGAGCGTGCGGGCCGGGGGGCACTACCTCGACCGGGCCAACAAGCCCCTGCCCTTCAAGCACTATCCGACCGTCGCGCCGCTCGCGCTGCCGGCGGACCTCCCCGAGAGCCGGCTTCCCGCGATCGAGGCGCTCTCGGGTCGAGCGCCGGAGGGAGCGGCCGACCTCGACCTCCCCGGGCTCGCCCGCCTCCTCTTCTTCTCCACCGGGGTCACCCGCCTGCTGCGCGCGGACGCGGAGCCCCTCTTCCTGCGCGCCGCCCCCTCCGCGGGAGCCCTCTACGCGGTCGAGGCCTACGCCGTCTGCGGCGACCTCGACGGCTTGGCGGGGGGGGTGTACCACTTCGGGCCGGTCGAGTTCGCGCTCAGGCGGCTGCGATCCGGCGACCACCGCGGCGCGCTCGCGGGCGCCGCCGCCGACCCGGCGCTGGCGGCGAGCCCCGCCGCCCTCGTGCTGACCGGGATCCCCTGGCGCACGGCCTGGAAGTACCGCGACCGCGGGTACCGCCACCTCTTCTGGGACTCCGGCACGATCCTGGCCAACCTCCTGGCCCTCATGGAGGCCGCCGCGCTGCCGGCGCGCGTCCTGCTCGGCTTCGTCGACCGCGAGGTCGCGCTTCTGCTCGACCTGCGGGAGCCCGAG
Source organism: Thermoleophilia bacterium (assembly GCA_045403035.1). Taxonomy (GTDB): domain Bacteria; phylum Actinomycetota; class Thermoleophilia; order Miltoncostaeales; family Miltoncostaeaceae; genus CAVXDY01. Next base: position 2,559 of record JAXIPH010000117.1, read on the forward strand.
GAGCTGCCGCTCGCGATCGCGCCGCTCGGCGCCCCGGGGGCGACCGCGCCGGGTCGAGTCCCAGCCCCGCCTGCTAGGGCCGCTGTCGGTGATTCACAGCGGGGGCGACGGCACGGTGGAGGTCAGACTCCACCGGGGCTCCCCCGCTGCTGCGCGTCGAGGAGCCGGTCGCTTCCCTCGGCGGCCTCGCCGGCGCCCAGGTGGTCGGTCCCGCGCAGGTGCGGAGGATGGGCGAGTTGCTTCGCGCAGTCGAGGGCGCTGGGGACCCAGGGACGTGGCCGGTGCGGCTACAGTCGGGCGGGTAGGCGCGATCGGGGTCCTGGGGTGAGCCAGTTTTTCGACAGCAATCCCATCGGGCAGCCGCCTCAGGGGCCGAAGCGCGGGCCGTGGCGTCGGGGCCTACCACGGACCTGGCGGGCTGCGCTCGACCTTCCCGATGCCCCCCACGAGTCACGAGAGGGCGCGGCCGGAGAGCTCCCGGCGCCCCCGAGCGTCTCTGCCGCCCCCAGCGACGTCGTCGAGGAGTCATCCAAGTAATCGTTCCCGGGGGCGCAGAGGAGAGCGCCTCGGGCTGAGGCGGCGCGGTGTGAGAGCGCCGCCTTTCTGAAAGTCGAGACAAGGGGAGCGGCCGTGGACACCGTGATCGGCACGTGGGTGAAGGCAGAGGGCGGCGAGGAGGGCATCGTCGTCGCTGTCGCCCACGCTGGCGGCGGCACGGCGGGGTGGCAGCTGTTGATCCTCCAGCCGGACCTCAGGCTCACCGCGGCGAGTGCGCTCAACGCTCAGGTGGTGCCCCGCTCCGAGCCCTTGTCTGAGGATGAGGCCTGGATGGACGACCTCCGAGAGCGCGGCGCCCTCCCAGACGACCCGTCCGAGGACTAGACGCCGCGGCGTGGGATCAGGCTCGAGGAACGCGCCTCCGCCTGACCGCCGGGCTGGGATATGACGGTTGGGGCCGGGGCCTCCCGCGCCAGGCCTCAGGCCCATGAGTGGGGCAGAGAGGACGCGCCTCGCAGGTAGATGGCGCTGCCGAATGGGCCTGGTCGCATGGAGGCGCCAGGCGGGCAGCCACCCCGCCCAGGCGAGGGATGGATCGGGCGGCGCGGGCGTGGCAGCGTCGACCCCCGCCACCCGGAAGAGGTGACCCGGATTCGGATCGGCCGGGGCGAGGCCGCAGCCTGCGCATCACCTGGCGCCGCAGAGCCTGCGCCCGAGCGGCCCCTTCGGCGGAGTAGTCGAGCATCAGTAGCGTCGGTACGGGAGCGTGGAAGATCAGGTCCGGCGTCGACCCGGCCGGATCAAGTCGCGCGGCCTCGAGCGCGACCGCCCAGTCGAAGCCAGGTTGGCCGACGGGCTCCGCAGAGGGAGCGTTGGTCAAGAAACGAGTCGCGAGCACCCGCGGATCGGGCAGGTACTCGCGGCGCGCGTTCCTCGGCCTACGGCGTCCGCGGGCTATCGTCGCGGGCCTCTGTCGCGACTGAGTCGGCGCACAGGCGGTTGATCAGCAGGTGAGCGGTCTCGAGCATCGGCACGACCGCGCCCAGCGTGAGGCTCGTCTGGCCGATCGCATGCACGAGGCTGTTGCGCAACCTGCGACCGGCGTCAAGGACACTGAGTTCCTCGTCGCTCAGGGCTCCTGCGTCTCGCGCTCGTTCGAGAAGCTCAGCGAGGCTCGTTCGGGTGCACACGGGCAAGACGCCCCCGCAGCGCCGCCTCGACGCCCATCAGTGACCAGACGACGGCAACGACCTGGAACTCGTACCGGAACCAGGACTGGACAAAGAGAGCGCGAGCTACCGCGAGCATCTCGGCCACGGCGGGCTCGACCGTTGGCGAGCAGCTCCACCCTTGTGCGAGACCTTCGAGGTCGGCCTGAGAGACGAACCGCGGGTCGCCCTGCGGATCGATCTCGGCGATGAAGTGGCGCCAACGAGGATCGGGCCGGGTGTAGTCGAGCTCGCCGCCTGGGGGGTGGCGCTCACCGGTCACGGCGTGCCGCCTCAGCTTCCCGGGAAGCGCTGCAGCTACCGAACCGGATCGCGGAGCTGATGATGGATCGCAAGGCCATTCGTCCAACGGTGGGCCGCCCCCCGGACAACCAGCGCCAGGCCTGAGACGCCAGCCGGCTGAGAGGACCTCCTCTGAGTCGGCCAACGGTGTTCAAGAGGACCCGTCCAATACTCCCGGCACAGTTGCATCAGTTATGATGCCCACAGATCATGTTGACGTTGCGCGCCGCCAAGGGGCCCGACTACTACGAGCGTCCCGAGTTCGCCCGCGACGACTACTACGAGGAGCGCGGACAAGTACGGGGCGCCTGGGCCGGGCGAGGAGCGGGCGCGCTCGGTCTGTCCGGCCGTCCTGAGGACGGAGCACTGGCGGCGCTCCTCGACGGACGTGATCCTGCGACGGGCGAGCCTCTGGTTGGCACATCGCGGCACGTCGGCGGGAACGTCGCGTTCGATCTGACCTTCGCAGCGCCCAAGAGCGTCAGCGTCCTTGCGGCGGTGGGTGACGAGGCGGTGCGATCCGCGGTGCTCGACGCGCACATGTCGGGTGTCGACGCCGCCCTCGACTACCTGGAGCGCGAGGCCTGCTTCGCGCGCCGCGGGCGCAACGGGGTCAACGTATTTCCGGCGGAAGGGTTCGTTGGCGCGGTCTACGTCCACGAGATGGCCCGCTCGGGCGATCCCCACGTGCACGCCCATCTGGTGGTCGCCAACCGGGTGCGTGGTCCGGACGGCCGCTGGAGCGCGCCCGACATGCGCCCGGTCTACGCCCACGCCAAGACCGCCGGCACGATTGCCGACGCGGTGATGCGCGCAGAGCTGTCGCGCAGCCTCGGCGTCGAGTGGGGGCTGGTGGTCAACGGCATCGCCGAGCTCGTCTCCGTACCGACCGAAGTGCGCGAGCACTTCTCCGCCCGCCACGCCGAGATCATGCAGGAGGCCCTGGCACGCGGGTACACCAGCCCGGCGGCCCTCGCCGTCATCCAGCGTGAGACGCGGGACCGAAAGCGCGTCGTCGCGCGCGAGCGCGCGGTAGACCAGTGGCGCGCCCGCGCCGCCGAGCACGGCTTCGGCGAGCGCGAGCTGGCGCGCGCGATGGGGCGCGCGCGGGGCATCGAGACGCGCGACTACCACGCCCGCCTCGCCGCCAACGAGGAGCGCTTGCTCGGGCCGGGTGGGAGCACCAACCGGAGCTCGACCTTCACTCGCTGTGACGTGATCCAGGCGCTCGCCGAGGTCCACCCCGAGGGCGCCACGGCGGGGCTTCTCGAGCGTCTGGCCGACGACTTCCTCG
>JAXIPH010000196.1:0-5072 GCA_045403035.1 Thermoleophilia bacterium
CGCCGCGCGGGACCCTGGGCTCACGCCGGAACGACAGGCAGCCGTTGCCGCCGCCGCCGCCCTCCACGTGGATCTGGGCCCGATCGGTGAACGGCACCGCGGCTCAGGCCACTAGACGGAGGCCGTCTCCTCGGGGTGCACGAAGATGCGCCGGCCCTTGCGGCCGTTCGCGAACTCCACGCGGCCCGTCACGGTGGCGAAGATCGTGTGGTCGCGGCCGATGCCGGTGCCGGCGGCGGGGCGGAACCGCGTGCCGCGCTGGCGCACGATGATCGAGCCCGCCGGGACGACCTGTCCCGCGAACACCTTCACCCCGAGCATCTTGGGCTTGGAATCGCGGCCGTTGCGGCTGGACCCGCCACCCTTCTTGTGGGCCATCTCTCTACTCCGGGATCAGGCGGACGCGATGGACTCGATGCGCACCCGCGACAGCCGCGAGCGATGCCCACGGCGCTTGCGCGAGTTGCGCTTCGGCTTGTACGTGAAGATCAGGATCTTCTTGCCGAGCAGGTGCTCCTCGACCGTGGCCGTCACGGCGCCGCCGTCGGCGATGCCGTCGCTGTCGCCCACGGCGAGGACCCGGGGCTGGAAGCTCTCCCCCTCGGGATGCTTGAGGCGATCGACGAGGAGGCGTTCCCCCTCGCGGACGCGGTACTGCTTGCCCCCCAGGGCGATCACGGCGTAATCCGGCACGGACCTGACCTCAACGTTTTGCGAGCGACGGCGGATGTTAGCGACCCGCGGGCCGTCACGCCACGCACCGGCCGGCTTGACCCCGGGGCCCGACCGTGTGACAACGCGTTCTCCAGTGAGGCATCTCGCCCGCCTGACGGCCATCGCCGCCGTCCTCGCCGCCTCGGCCGTCCCCGCCGGCGCCGCCACCCTGGTGGTGGCGAGCGAGGACGGTCCCGACAGCCTGGATCCCGCGCTCGCCTACCGGTCGGATGCCTGGCAGGTGCTCGTCAACTGCGGCGAGGGCCTCGTGGCATACCGCCGCGTCGGAGGGCGCACCGGGGCCGAGGTGGTGCCCGCGCTCGCCGAGGCGATGCCCCGCGTGTCCGGTGGCGGCACGCGCCTGGTCTTCACGCTGCGGCCCGACGCCCGCTTCGGGGCCCCGGCGAGCCGGGCCGTCCTGCCGAGCGACGTCAAGGCGTCGATCGAGCGCCTCTTCCTCGCGGGGTCGCCGGGACGGGGGCTGTTTCGAAGCCTGCGCGGCGCGGCGGAGTTCGAGCGCACCCGCGCCGGCGGCATCCCGGGCATCGTGGCGCGCGACGACGCCCGTGAGGTCGAGTTCCGGCTCATCGGGCCGGATCCGGCCTTCCTGCGGGTGCTGTCGCTGCCCTTCGCATTCGTCGTGCCCCAGGGCACCCCGCCCACGGACCAGAGCACGACGGGGCTCCCGACGGCCGGCCCGTACCGCATCGCCGACTACGAGCCCGGCACGCGGATCGAGCTGGAGCCCAACCCCGGCTACGCGCCGGGGGCGGCCGGGCCGGCGCGCCCCGGGCCCGACCGCATCGAGGTGCGGATCGGCCTCGACGCCGCGGCGGCGGTCCGCGGCGTCGCCGCCGGCACGATCGACTACGTGCAGCCGCGGCCGGGCGTGGAGGAGGTCGCCGCCGCGGAGGCTGTCGGGTCGCGGGCGCGGATCCACCGCTGGGTCGAGGGGACGACCTACTACTTCTTCATGAACACGCGCCGCGCCCCCTTCGACGACGTGCGGGTGCGGCGTGCCGTGAACCAGGCGATCGACCGATCCGCGCTCGCGGCCGAGTTCCTCGGCGCGGCCGTCCCCTCCTCGCAGGTGCTGCCGCCCGGGGTGCCCGGCCGCCGGGCCGTGGAGGCCGCTCCCGCCCCGGACCTGGCCCGAGCCCGCGCCCTCGTCCGGGCGGCCGGCGCCACCGGAGCGCGCGTGGTGGTGTGGGGCCACACCACCGAGCCCTCCCCCGCGGTCACGCAGCGGCTGGCGACCACCCTGCGCGCGATCGGCCTGCAGGCCACGACCCGCCTCTGGGAGCGCTCGGAGATGCTCACGGCCCTCTCCGACCCGGCGGCGGCGTCGCAGATCGGGTACGCCCGGTGGCGGCAGGACTATCCCGACGGCGCCGACTGGTACCCCCTCCTCCTGTCGAGGGCCGCCATCCGCGCGGACGGCAACCTCAACTACTCGTTGATCGGCGACGCCGGCCTCGACCGCCTCATCGCCCTCGCCTCCCGCACTTGGGATCCCGCGCTCCGCGCCAGCCGCTGGTCCGGCGTCGACCGGGCGGTGGCCCGCCTCGCGCCCTGGGCCCCCTTCGCCAACAGCGTGCGGGCCGACATCACCTCCTCGCGGGTGCGCGGGTACGTGGCCCACCAGATCTACGGGTTCCTCTGGATGAGGGCGCGGCTCGACGGATCCTGATGGCATACGGGGACGGGGGAGTTCGCCCCTGGAACCGGACGAGGAGACCACGATGACCGACTGGGACGAGCAGAACCGCCCCGTGATCGAGGCGTTCCGCGCCAACGGCGGCCGGGTGGGCGGGTACTTCGAGGGGAAGCCGCTGCTGATCCTGCACACCACCGGCGCACGGACCGGGGTGGAGCGCGTGGCCCCGCTGATGTACCTGCCCGAGGCGGACGAGCTGTTCGTCTTCGCCTCGAAGGGCGGCGCCCCGAGCAACCCTGGCTGGTACTACAACCTGATGGCGAGTCCCGACGTGACGATCGAGCTGGGCGACGACACCAGGCCGGCCACCGCCCGGGTGGTGACGGGCGAGGACCGCGACCGACTCTATGCCGAGCAGGTCTCCCGGTTCCCGCAGTTCGGGGACTACGCGGCGCGCACCACCCGAACGATCCCGGTCGTCGCCCTCGCGCCGACGTAGCCCGCCCGCGCTCAGCCCGAGCGCGAGGTGACCCGCCGGCGCGATGCCGAGGTGCGGGCCGGCGGGGCGGGGGTGGCGGCGACCTCGTCGAGCGCGCGGGTGCGGACGGCATCGGGCAGGAGCGAGGAGTCGCGCTCGAGGCGGATCTCCACCCCGGTCTCCCGTTCCAATTCCGCCAGGCGCAGGCCGTCCTCGCCCGAGATGATCTCGGCGATGCGGGGGTGCACGGTCACGGCGACCGCCGCGCCGGCCCGTCCGGGCAGCGTCTCACGCAGCTCCCGCTCGATGGCGATCGCACGGGTCTCGTCGCTGGGCACCACCCCGACGCCGGCGCAGGTCGGGCACACCTCGGTCATGATCTCGCGCGGCCCGTCGGAGATGTTCTGGCGCGTCATCTCGACCAGCCCGAGCGGCGAGATGTCGACCACGTAGGTGCGGGTGCGGTCGCCCGAGAGCGCCTGGTCCAGGGCCGCCTTCACGGCCTTGCGGTTGCGCTCGTCGTCCATGTCGATGAAGTCGATGATCACGATGCCGCCGATGTCGCGCAGCCGCAGCTGGCGCACCACCTCGGTGGCGGCCTCCAGGTTGGTCTTCGTGATCGTGTCCTCGAGGCGGTTGCCCCCCTTGCCCACGTTCCGGCCGCTGTTGACGTCGATGACCGTCATGGCCTCGGTGTCGTCGATCACCAGGTAGCCGCCGCCCGCGAGCGGCACGCGCCGGTCCATCGTCGAGCGGATCGTGGCCTCGACCCCGTGGGCGGCCAGCAGGGGCGTGGCATCGGTGTAGTGGCGCACCCGTTCGGCCATCTCGGGCGAGGTGCGCCGCAGGAAGCCGGTGATGCGCTCGAACTGCGCCTCGTCGTCGACCAGCACCTCGTCCACGTCGGCGTTCAGGAGGTCCCGGATCACGCGCAGGGAGATGTCGGCCTCGGAGTAGAGGAGCGTGGGCGCCTTGGCCAGGTCCCCGCGCTGCTGCAGCGTCTCCCACAGGCGCTTGAGGTAGGCCAGGTCGCGCGCCAGCTCGCGCGCCGACGCGCCGGCGGCGGCGGTGCGCACGATCAGGCCGCCGGTCTCCAGCGGGAGGGCGCCGCAGATGGACCGCAGGCGGGTGCGCTCGTCGTCGCCCAGACGCTTGCTGACCCCGATGCCGTCGCCGAAGGGCACGTAGACCACGAACCGCCCGGCCAGGGAGAGCTGCATGGTCAGGCGCACGCCCTTGCTCCCCATCGCGTCCTTGGTGGCCTGCACCAGCACCTCGTCGCCGCGCTTCAGGAGGTCGGCGATCTGCCGCTTGCGCTTCGGCACGCCGAGGGCGGCGACCTCGTCCACGTGCAGGAAGCCGTTCTTGTCGAGGCCCACCTCGATGAAGGCGGCCTCCATCCCCGCGAGGACGTTCTCGACCCGCCCCTTCCAGACGTGACCCACCACCGAGCGCTGGCCGCGGCGCTCGATGTAGCACTCGGCGGCGCGGCCGTCCTCCAGGATTGCCACGCGCGTCTCGGCGCGGTCGACGGACACCAGGATCTGCTTGTTCAGGACGCCTCTCCCTTGGGGTCGCGTTTCAGCTTGGCGAGCAGCCGCTCCACCTTGGGCTTCGCGGCGTCGATCGGTGGTCCTGCGATGAGGTCGTGGCCGGAGGCCAGCCGCGCGAGCGCGGCCTCGCCGACGGCGCGCGTGCTGGCGTAGGCCACGCCACCCCCGGTGGCCCAGCGCGGAAGCGGCAGCCTCCGGCGCGCGGCGCGCGCCACCCCGCGCCAGCCGAAGCCCGCGCCCATCACCGCGGCGGCGCTGACGGCGCGCTCGGCGCCCATCGGGCGGTCGTAGAGCCCGGCGAGGCGGGTCACGAGCCGCACCTGCAGGAGCGACAGCCCGGGCATGTCGACCCCCCCCAGGGGCAGCGCGCCGACCACGGCCGCCTGCCGAGAGGCGCTCCGCACGAGGGCGCGGCCCACCGCCGGGCGCAGGGCGGGGTTGCGCCGGCCGGCGGCCACCGCGCCGTCGCCGAGCGCCGCCACCAGCGCTTCGACCGCCCGCTCTCCCCCCTCGCCCTCCAGCGAGGCGACGTGCGCGATGTTCGAGGGCTCCAGCCCGTGGCCCTCGAGCAGTTCCCGCTCCAGCCCGGCGCGCTCCTCCGGAGTGCCCACGAGGATCGCCAGCGCCCCGGCCCCGGACCGCCGCCGGCGCGCCAGCGCGGCGACGCCCG
>JAXIPH010000125.1:0-6639 GCA_045403035.1 Thermoleophilia bacterium
TCGGTGAGCCGCGGGAGTGCCGCACCGCCGAGGAGGCGCTGCCCGGGTCGGAGGACGGCGAGCTCTACGCGCTGGGGTCCCGCCTGCGGGCGCGCGAGGCCGACATGGCCGACGACCAGCTCGTGTGCGAGTGCGAGCTGCTGCCCCGCAGCAAGATCGTGGCGGCCGCCGAGCGGCGGCCGGGGATGAACCTCGACGACGTGCGCCGGACCCTTCGCCTGGGGATGGGCCCCTGCCAGGGGGGCTTCTGCACCTACCGGGCCGCGGGCATCCTGCACGGGCTGGGCGACGCCGACGCCGGCCGCGCCGACGAGCTGCTGCTGATGTTCCTGCAGCATCGCTGGATGGGCCTCGAGCCGATCCTCTACGGCGATCAGGTGCGCCAGGCGTGCCTCGACGAGTGGATCTTCCAGGGGACCCTCGACGTGGAGCACCTGCCGGTCGGCATGCCCGCGCAGCCGGTGTGAGCCGGGCGGTCGTGGTCGGCGCCGGCCTGGCCGGCCTGGTGGCCGGCATCCGGCTCGCCCAGGGGGGCATGGACGTGACCGTGGTGGCCAAGGGCGCGGGCAGCCTGCACCTGTCGCCCGGGACGATCGACGTGCTCGGGTACGCGCCCGACCGGATCGACCAGCCCGGCCCCGCCATCGCCCGCCTGGTGGCCGAGCGCCCGGACCATCCCTCCGCCCGCCTCGCCCCCGAGCCCCTGGGCGCGGCGCTCGCGTGGTTCCGCGACCTGGTGCCGGGGCTGCGCTATGCCGGCGACCCGGAGCGGAACCTCCTCCTGCCGACCGCGGTGGGGGTGGCCCGCCCCACGGCGCTCGCCCCCGCCAGCATCGCCGCGGGGGACCTGCGCGCGGGGGTGCGCCTGGTGGTGGTGGGGCTGCGCTCGATGAAGGACTTCTTCCCCTCGCTGCTGGCCGACAACCTGCCGCGCGCCGACCTGCCGGATGGGGCCCGCGTGGCGGCCCGGCCCGTGGAGCTCACCATCTCCGCCCGCCCCGGGCGTGCCGACGTGGCGGGGCCGGTGCACGCGCGCGGGCTTGACGACCCGGCGCTGCGCCGGGCGCTCGCCGACGAGCTGCGCCCACAGCTCGAGCCCGGCGAGACCGTGGCGCTGCCCGCGGTACTCGGCCTGGAGCGCGCCGGCGAGGCATGGGACGACCTACAGGACCTGCTGGGGACGCCCGTCGTTGAGATCCCCACGCTGCCGCCCTCCGTGCCGGGCATGCGGCTGCAGAAGGCCCTGCTCGAGGCTCTGCGCGCCGCGGGCGGGCGCCTGCTGCTGGGCCCGCCGGCCGTGGGCGTGGAGGGCGGCGGCGGGCGGGTGACGGGCGTGCGGGTGCGCGACGCGGCCCGCACCCGGGCACTCCCGGCCGACGCCGTCGTGCTCGCCACGGGCGGCTTCGCGGCCGGCGGCATCGAGCTCGACTCGCACGGGGCACTCACCGAGACCGTCGCCGGGCTCCCCGTCACCGGCCCGCTGCCCGGGGCACCCCGCCTGAGCCCCACCCACCTCGACCACCAGCCCCTGATGCGGGCCGGCCTCACGGTGGACGGGGCCATGCGCCCCGTGGACGGCGACGGCTCGCCGGCCTGGGCCAACCTCCATGCCGCCGGAGCGCTCGTGGCCGGCGCGGAGCCCTGGCGGGAGAAGTCCGGCGAGGGCATCTCGATCGCCGGCGGCTACGCGGCGGCATCTGCGATCCTCGAGGGGACATGAGCGAGACCGTCAAGGACCTGATGCGCGACTCGCTCGACCACTGCGTCAAGTGCACGATCTGCGAGACGTACTGCCCGGTGTCGGCCGCGACGCCGCTCTTCCCGGGGCCGAAGTACGTCGGCCCCCAGGCCGAGCGCTACCGGGGCACGGGCCCCTCGCCCGACGTGTCGCTGGACCTCTGCTCGAGCTGCGGCATCTGCACCCAGGTCTGCCCCCAGGGCGTGAAGATCGCCGAGATCAACTCCCAGGCCCGGGCGGCTCTGAAGGCCGACAAGGGCATCCCCCTCCGCGACAAGCTCATCGCCCGGCCGACGCTCTCCGGCCGCCTCGGCACCCCCGCAGCGCCGATCGCCAACGCGGTGATGCGCAACGGCCTGGCGCGGCGCCTCACCGAGCGGGCCATCGGCATCCACCGCTCGGCGCCTCTGCCGACCTGGGCCGGGCGGACGTTGCAGACCTGGGCGCGAAAGAGCGGCAAGCGCCGGCCCCCGGAGGCCGGGACCGCGGCCCGCAGCGTCGTCTACTTCCACGGCTGCGGCGCGAACTACTACGAGCCCGACACCGGCGAGCGCGCGGTGGCGATCCTGGAGCACAACGGCCTCGAGGTGATCATCCCCAAGCAGGGCTGCTGCGGGCTGCCGCTGCAGAGCAACGGCATCTTCCCCGACGCCCGCAAGTACGTGCGAGCCCTGGCCGCCGCGCTCGCGCCCTACGCGCGGGCCGGTCACGACATCGTGGCGACGTCCACCAGCTGCGGCCTGATGCTGAAGCGTGAGGCCCGCGAGGTCCTGGGCATCGAGGACGAGGACCTGGCCGTCGTGGGGGAGCGCGTCTACGACATCTGCGAGTACCTCCTGGGGCTCCACGACCGCGGCGAGCTGCGGACCGACTTCTCCCCGGTCGAGATGTCCGTGCCCTACCACGCCCCCTGCCAGCAGCGCGGGCACGGCATCGGCACGCCGGCCCTCGACCTGATGGCGCTGGTGCCGGGCCTCGAGGCGCACCAGGTGGACGCGGTGTGCTGCGGCGTCGCGGGCACCTACGGGCTGAAGGTGGAGAAGTACGACATCGCCATGGCCGTGGGCGAGCCCGTCTTCCGCCAGGTGCGGGAGTCGGGCGCCGAGCTGTCCGTGTGCGACTCCGAGACCTGCCGCTGGCAGATCGCCCACGCCACCGGGCTCCCCTCGGTGCACCCGATCGAGCTCCTGCACCGGGCCTACGGGCTCGGCTGAGCGGGCGGGGGCGGCGGGATGGTCGGGCTGGTGATCGTGTCCCACAGCGCCCGCCTGGCGGAGGGGGTGGTCGAGCTCGCGCGCGAGATGGGCGGCCCCGAGGTGCCGATCGAGGCGGCCGGGGGCCTCGACGAGCCGCCGGGTGCCATCGGCACCGACGCGATGCGCGTCCTGGCGGCCATCGAGCGCGCGGGCGCGGGAGGCGACGGCGCGCTGGTGCTGATGGACCTGGGCTCGGCCGTGCTCAGCGCCGAGACCGCCCTCGACTTCCTGCCGGACGACCAGCGCGAGCGCGTGATGCTGTGCGAGGCGCCCCTCGTGGAGGGCGCCGTGGCCGCCGCCGCGGCGGCGCGGGCCGGGGCGTCGCTGCCGGAGGTGGCCGAGGAGGCCCGCCGCGGGCTGGCCGGCAAGCAGGCCCACCTGGGCGGCCCGGACGGCGCGGGGCCGGGGCCCGATGCGGCCGACGACGGGGGTGACTGGCTGACCGTCACCGCGACCGTCGGCGCCGCGCACGGCCTCCACGCCCGCCCCGCCGCCGCCGTGGTGCGCGCCGTCTCGGGGCTCGACGCCGAGGTGCGCCTGGAGAACGTGACCGCCGGCCGCGGCCCCGCCGGCGGGCGCAGCCTGACGGCCCTCTCGACCCTGGGGGCGCTGCGCGGCCACGAGGTGCGGATCCTCGCCCGCGGCCCCGACGCGCCGACAGCGCTCGAGGCGGTGGCGGCCATCGTGAGCGGGCAGGAGGACGGGGGAGCCCCGCCGGCGCCCCCCACCCCCGAGGCGCCCGCACTCGCCGCCGCCGCGCCGCCGCCGGAGCCGGGCGAGGAGCTGCGCGGCGTGCCGGCCTCTCCCGGGCGTGCCGCGGGCCCCGCCCGACCGGCCCGGCGGAGCGCCGAGCCGGTGAGGGACGAGCCCGGCGGATCTCCCGACGACGAGGGGGCGGCCCTGCGCGGGGCGCTCGAGGCGGTGGAGGCGGAGCTGCGGGCGGCGCGGGACACGGGGGCGGGGCGGTCCGGGGGCGAGACCGCGGAGATCCTGGACGCGCAGGCGATGCTGCTCGAGGACGAGGACCTGGTGGGGGCGGCCATGCGCACGATCGCGGGCGGGCGGAGCGCCGCCGCGGCCTGGGACCGGGCCGTGCGGTCCGCCGCGGAGAGCTACGAGCGCCTGGACGACGAGTACCTGCGCGCCCGGGCGGGCGACCTGCTCGAGGTGGGCCGGCGCGTGCTCGACCGCCTCACGGGCGCCGGGCCGTCCGGTCCCGTGGAGGCCGGGATCCTGGTGGCCGACGAGCTGGGCGCGGCCGAGGCCGCGACCCTCGACCCGGAGATCGTGGTCGGCATCGCCACGGCCGGAGGAGGGCCCACCTCTCACGCGTCGATCATCGCCCGGACGCTCGGCGTGCCCGCGGTGGCGGGCCTCGGCCCGCGCGTGCTCGAGATCGGCGACGGGGTCCCGCTGCTCCTCGACGGGGATGCCGGCGTGCTCGTGGTCGACCCCGGCGCCGAGGCGGCCGAGCGGTTCGCGGCGTCTCGCCGGGAGGCCGAGCGGCACGAGGCGGCGGCGCGTGAGCGCGCCCACGACCCGGCCGTCACGCTCGACGGCCGGCACGTGGAGGTGGCGGCGAACATCGGTGGGCCGGAGGACGCGGCCGAGGCGGTGGCCCGGGGCGCCGACGGGGTGGGCCTGCTGCGGACCGAGTTCCTCTTCCTGGACCGGGCCACCGCGCCGGACGAGGAGGAGCAGCTGCGCGCCTACGGGGAGATCGGCGCCGTGATGGAGGGCCGGCACATCGTCCTGCGCACGCTCGACGCCGGCGCCGACAAGCCGCTCGCCTTCGCCCGGCTCGCGCCCGAGGAGAACCCGTTCCTCGGCGTGCGCGGCCTGCGGCTGTCCCTGGCGCGCCCGGAGCTCTTCGTGACCCAGCTGCGGGCCGTGCTGCGGGCGGCCGCCACGGTCCCGCTGTCGATGATGTTCCCGATGGTCAGCGAGGTGGGGGAGCTGCGGGCCGCGAAGGCCCACCTGGAGGAGGCGCGCGACGCCCTGGCCGCCGACGGGCTCCCCGCCGGGGAGCTGGAGCTGGGCGTGATGATCGAGGTCCCGGCGGCCGCGCTCCGCGCCGACGCGCTCGCCGCCGAGGTCGACTTCCTCTCGATCGGCACGAACGACCTGGTGCAGTACACGATGGCCGCCGAGCGCGGCAACGGGGGCGTGGCCCGCCTCTCCGACCCCCTTCACCCCGCCGTGCTGCGGCTGATCGACGGCGTGGCGGCGGCCGGCCGGTCGCACACCTGCCGCGTGGCCGTGTGCGGCGAGGCGGCCTCCGACCCCCAGGCCGTGCCCCTGCTGGTGGGCCTGGGGGTGGACGAGCTGAGCGTGGGGCCGCGCCGGGTGCCGCTGGTGAAGGCGTGGGTGCGCGAGCTCGACTTCGCGGCCGCGGGCGACCTCGCCCGGCGCGCCCTCGGCCTGGTGGACGCCGCGTCCGTGCGCGCGCTGGTGGGAACCCGCTGAGCGGGCCGGTCCTCATCACCGGCGCCGGCGGCTTCGTGGGCCGCGCGGTGCTCGACCGGCTGCTCGCCTCGGGCCGGGAGGTGCGCGCACTGAGCCGCTCGGACGCCTCGGCCGACGCGCTCCGCGCGGCGGGCGCCGAGCCGGTGCGCGGCGACATCCTCGACCCCGCGTCGCTCGGGCCCGCCCTGGCCGGGGCCGAGGTGGTGTACCACGTGGCCGGCGTCAACGGCTTCTGCCTGCGCGACCCCGGCGAGCTCGACCGGGCCAACGTGGACGGCACCCGCAACGTCGTGGGGGCCGCCGGCGCCGCGGGCGCGCGACGGGTCGTCTACACCTCCTCGGCGGCGGTGATCGGGGAGGAGGCGGGGACCGTCGGCACCGAGTGGTCGCCCCACCGCGGCCGCTTCCTCTCCCGCTACGAGCGCTCCAAGCACCGGGCCGAGCGGGTCGCCCTGGCCACGGCCGCGGAGGCGGGGGTGGAGCTGGTGTGCGTGAACCCGGCGTCGGTGCAGGGGCCGGGGCGCACGCGCGGCACGGCCCGCATCCTCATCGACGCCCTCAACGGGCGGCTGCGGATGGTCGTCGACTCGCGCCTGTCGATCGTGGACGTCGACGATTGCGCCCGCGGACACCTGCTGGCCGAGACCCACGGCGTCCCCGGCGAGCGCTACCTGCTCTCGGGCGTCACCCTCACCGTGAGCGAGGCGGTGGCCCTGCTCGGGCGCATCGCCGGGCGCGAGGAGCACCCGAGGCGCCTCCCGCCCGCCGTGGCGATGACCATGGCCGGAGCGGTCGAGGGCGTGGCGCGCCTGCGCGGGCGGCGACCGCCGGTGTGCCGGGAGATGGTGCGCACCATCCTCCACGGCCACCGCTACGACGGCTCGCGCGCGACGCGGGAGCTGGGGCTGGCCTACACGCCGATCGAGGAATCCCTGAGGCGCGCCGCGGAGTGGTACGTCGCCGAGGGCCTGGTCACCCGGGAGCTCCCGGGGCTGTCGGGGCCGTGACCCGGGCCGCGAGCGCCCCGCGGTAGTACGACCAGGCGGCCATCACGCGTCGCAGCCGGTCGAGCTCGTCATCGAGGAACTGCTCCCGGTTGCGCTTGTCGCCCAGGGCGACGGCGACGAAGTAGAGCGCGGCGAAGCCGCCCAGGATGGCCGCCACCCGCACGAGGGCCTC
>JAXIPH010000206.1:0-8768 GCA_045403035.1 Thermoleophilia bacterium
CAGCGTCCCGCCGGGCTTCAGAACCCGCCGCAGCTCGCGCAGCGCCGCCGCGGCGTCGGGGATGGTGCACAGCGTCCAGGTCGACAGCGCGCTGTCATGGCTGTCGTCGGCAAAGGGCAGCGACTGGCCATCCAGCCCCGACCGGTGCACGGGCACGCGCGAGGCGGCCACGCGCTCGCCGGCCAGCCTCCAGCTGACCCCGGCCGGCTCGACCGCAGCCACGCCGCTGACCGCCGCCGGGTAGTAGGGGACGTTGAGCCCGGACCCGAAGCCGATCTCGACGACCTGGCCGTGCAGGCCCTCACAGACCCGGCGGCGCTGCGGTTCCGTCGTCTTCTTCCCACAGGTCGCATTGACGATCCGCGGGAGCAATTGCTCAGCGTAGAACCCCATCACGACCTCCTCGGTCCGTGCGTGCACCCAGCATGCTGAAATCCGTCGGCGCACGACGGCCGCCGGCAGCTCGCGCGTGCTCTTCGACTTCCGCCACCTCTCGGACGGCGGCATGGTGACCAGGCTCGGCTGGCCCCAGGGCTCGTCCGGGTCGCGGCGCATCGACCCGATGGGAGAGGAGGCCGCGAAGGCCCCGTCCATCCCGCCTGGCAGCGGATGGCGAGATCCACAGCCCGGCGGACCGACCGATCGCCGAGGCCTGGCCGCCCCTCTCCGAGAGCGCACGCCGGGGCCACCCGCCCCGGGACCGGCCGGGCTCATCCTTTGGCCGCCATCCGCCGACGTTCTCCAGATGAACGCGCGACGCCCTCACCCCTTCCGCGCCCTCGGACGCGCCGCCGCCCGGGATCCGCGTGGCCGGGCGAGGGCCCTCCTCGCCACCCTCACCGGGCGGCGCGGGCGCCGCCACGCCGAGGAGCATCGCGCTCTACGGCGCCTGGCGACGGCCGTCGCCGCCGACAGGCCGCTCGAGGAGGTCTTCGCCCTGGCGGCGCACGAGGCCGCGAAGCTGGCAGGCGCGCGGCTCGCCCTGGTGACCCTGGTGGACGACGCCGGATCCGAGGTCGTGGCGGGCGCCTGGCCCGAGTCCGCGCGATCGCTGCCGCCGGAGGTCGCGGGCGCCAACGTGAGCGTCCCGGTTCTGGTCGAGGGCCGGCGGTGGGGCGCCGTCTCCGCCATCGAGAGCGGCGCCGGCGGGCTCGCGCCCGACGCCAGGGAGCGTCTGACCCGCGCGGCCGAGCTGGTGGGACTGGCGGTCGGGAACGCCGAGGTGCGCCAACGGCTGGCGGAGCTGGCCTCCAGCGATCCGCTCACGGGCCTCGTGAACCACCGCGTCTTCCACGAGCGCCTGCAGGAGGAGGCGGCGCGCGCTCAGCGCCACGACCGCCCGCTCGCCCTGGCCGTGTTCGACCTCGACCACTTCAAGCGCGTCAACGACACCCACGGCCACCAGACCGGCGACTGGGTCCTGCGAGAGGTGGCCGGCCGCCTCTCCGCCCACGTGCGCAGCGGAGACGTGCTCGCGCGAGTGGGGGGCGAGGAATTCGCCTGGCTCATGCCGGAGACCGACGACCTCGCGGCGTTCGGCGTTGCCGAGCGCGCACGCGCCTCGGTCGCGACGCTGGGGCTCGGCGGGGTCGGCCGGTTGACGGTCTCGGCCGGGGTCTCGGACCTCAGCGCCGCGGCCAGCGCGATCGAGCTCTACCGATTCGCCGACGAGGCCCTCTATCTGGCCAAGTCACACGGTCGCGACGTCACCTTCCGCTACTCGCCCGAGGTGGCCGCGGGCGCTCGGGCCCTGCGCTCCGGCAGCGAGCCCGTCCCCGCCCTGGCCGCCCTGCAGGCGCTCGCGCTGGCGGCGGACGCCCGCGATCCCCAGGAGAGGCGGCATTCCGAAGGCGTCGCCGGGCTGACCGAGCGGATCGCAGTCGCCGCCGGGTGGACCCCGGAGGCCGCCCGCTCCCTGCGGCAGGCGGCGCTGCTTCACGACGTGGGCAAGATCGGTGCG
This sequence comes from Thermoleophilia bacterium, assembly GCA_045403035.1. Lineage (GTDB taxonomy): Bacteria > Actinomycetota > Thermoleophilia > Miltoncostaeales > Miltoncostaeaceae > CAVXDY01. The sequence continues at coordinate 1,961 of JAXIPH010000206.1, forward strand.
ACCGACGACGTCCTGTTGAAGGCCGGCCCGCTCTCCGCCGACGAGCGCGCGCGCATCGCCCTGCACGTGGAGCTGGGCGAGCGAATGGCGGCCGGCGTCCTGAACGACCCCCAGCTCTCCTGGATCCGGGGGCACCACGAGAGGTGGGACGGCGGCGGGTACCCCGACGGTCTCGCCGGAGACCAGATCCCCGACGGCGCGTGCCTGATCGCCGTCGCCGACGCCTGGGACGCCATGACCAGCCCGCGGGTGTACGCCTCGCAACTCTCACCCGCGGAGGCCCTGGAGGAGGTGCGCCGCAACGCGGGGCAGCAGTTCTCACCCGCGGCCGTGGACGCTCTGTGCCAGGTGGTGGTGACGGGCGACGGGCTGACCTCCCCCGATCCCCGCTGAGTAGGATCCGCGGCATGGCCGCGCGACGGGTGGACGTGGGCGAGGTGCGCCTCGCCGTGACCGAAGCGGGCGACGGCGAGCCGGTGGTGATGCTGCACGGCTTCCCCGAGCTCGCGCGCTGCTGGCGGCACCAGGTCGCCGCGCTCGCCGAGGTGGGGTACCGTGCGATCGCCCCGGACCTGCGCGGATACGGCGGCTCGGACCGCCCGCCGGCGGTGGAGGACTACTCCGCGCCGAGGCTCGCCGGCGACGTCGTGGGGCTCATCGACGCCCTCGGGTACGAGAGCGTGCACCTTGTGGGCCACGACTGGGGCGGCGGCCTCGCCTGGGGCCTCGCCGGGCGGATGCCCGAGCGCGTTCGGTCGCTCACGATCCTGAACGCCCCGCAGCCGGCCGTCTCGGCCCGGTTGCGCAAAGAGGACGAAGGCCAGCGCGCCAAGAGCTGGTACATGCTGCTGTTCCAGTTCGCCGGCGTCGCCGAGACCTGGCTCTCCGCGGACGACTGGGCCAACCTGCGCGCGTTTGTCTTCGACAACGCCGCGCCGGGGACGTTCCCGCCCGAGGAGCGGGCGCTGCTCATCGAGGCGCTGGGACGCGACGGCGCGCTCACGGCGGCGCTCAACTGGTACCGGGCGAACATGCCGCCGTCCGCATGGTTGCGCGAGCCGCCCGAGCCGGCGCCCATCCCCGTCCCCACCATGATCATCTGGGGAGAGGCGGACGCCTACATGGACACGATCCTGCTGGAGAGGTCCGCGGAGACGGTCACCGGCCCGCTGCGGGTGGAGCGGCTGCCCGGCGTGAGCCACTGGGTCCAGCAGGAGGTGCCCGACCGGGTGAACGAGCTGATGATCGACTTCCTCGGAGGCCTGCCGGCCTGAGGACGAGGCGGCCGGGGCGGTCAGCCCTCCCGGAGCCTGCGGCGGTCGAGCTTGCCCGAGGGCAGGCGCGGGAGCGCCTCGAGCACCGTCACGCTCTGGGGCGCCTTGTGGGGCTCGAGCGCCCGGGCGACGTGGCGGCGAAGGTCCCCGGCGAGGTCGTCGCCGGCCGCCCCGGCGTCCTGCGCCAGCACCACGAAGGCCGTGGCCCGGGTGAGCCCGTCGGCTCCCGGCAGGCCGACCACGACCGCCTCGGCCACGGCCGGGTGGGTGAGGAGCGCCCCCTCCACCTCGACCGGGCTCACCCACCGCGCATCGACCTTGAAGAGGTCGTCCGAGCGGCCGAGGTGCCGGTACACGCCGTCCACCTCGGACATCACGTCGCCCATCCGCAGCCACGGTCCGTACACCAGCTCGCGGGTCTCGGCCACGCGGCGCCAGTAGCCGGTGGTGTTGGAGGGGCTGCGGATCCACAGGCGCCCGGGCTCTCCCGGCCCCACGGGCGCGCCCTCATCGTCGGCGAGCCGGATCTCCACGCCCTCCACGGCCCTGCCGACCGTGCCCGGGAGCGGCTCGCCCGGCCGTGTCGAGATGACGATGTTGGAGCACTCCGAGCACCCGAGCCCCTCGACCAGGTCGATCCCCGTCACCTCCCTCAGCCGGTCGGCCACCGAGGCCGGCAGGCTGTCGCCGGAGGAGACGGCCAGCCGCACCGACGCGAGCGCGCCGTCGTCGGGATGCCGCTCGAGGAATCGCGCGATCTGCGACCAGAAGGTCGGCACCGCCGTCAGCACGGTCACCCCGTGGCGCTCCACGGTGCGGAGCACCGAGCGCGGCGTGGGCAGGGTCCCGGCCGACAGGACGGCGCTCGCCCCGCTGCCGAGCACGCGGAAGAAGCCGTTGCCGAGGCCGAGGGAGGTGAACAGGCGTGCCATCGAGTGGCAACGGTCCGCGGGGGTCAGGGCGAGCACCTCGCGGGCGTAGGTCTCGATTCCGGCACGCAGGTCCTGGTGCGCGTGCATCGCACCCTTGGGACGACCCGTGGACCCCGAGGAGTAGATCAGGTAGCCGAGGTCCTCGGGGTGCACCGGCCGCACCGGCCGGGGCTCCCCGTCCCCGAGCGCGCCGGGCTCCACCAGCGTCACGCCGGGAGGGGAGGCCTCGGGGCCGCCGCCGCCCACCAGCACGGCGGGCTCGCAGTCGTCCAGGATGCCCGCCAGGCGCTCCGCGGCGGCCGCGGGGTCGAGCGGCACGGGCACCGCCCCGAGCCGCGCGGCGCCGAGGACCGCCGCGAGCCACGGCCGGCCGTCGCGCAGGGCCACGGCCACCCGGTCGCCCCGGCGCACACCGGCCTCCGCGAGGGCGCCCGCGGCGCGTGCCGATGCGGCCGACAGATCGGCGAAGCTCCAACTCCCGTCCTCGTCGATCGCGGCCGGATGCTCGGCGAGCCCTCCCTCGGCATGGCGCTCGACCACCAGGCTCACGAGGTTGTCCGCGGCGCGGCCGCGCGCGCCCGGACCGGGCGCCGGGGGCGCCGGAGGGGCGGGAAGGGCCGCCTCGGCGAGGGCGTCGAGGGCCTCCAGGGGCACCCGCGAGGGCAGCACCAGCACCGCGTCGGTCACCCCGGCGCGACCGTGCGCCGCCAGGGTCTCCCGGAGCTCGTCCGGCGAGCCGACGATGCCGGTGCCGCGCAGCCACCGCAGCAGTCGCGCGGGCGTGGTGCCCAGCGCGGCCGCCTCTCCGCCGAGCCAGGCGTGCGCCTCGTCCTCGGAGGGGACCGGCAGCGCGAACGTGTAGAGCGCGCAGGCCAGCGGCGGCCGCCCCGCCGCGAGGCGGGCCTCCTCGGCGACGGCCAGGCGGCGACCCACCTCCTCCGGCTCGGCGAAGGCCGCCACGATGCCGCCGGCGCGCTCGCCGGCCAGGCGCAGCAGCCGCGGGCGATGGGCGGCGAGCCAGATCGGCGGACCGCCGGGCTGGACCGGGGGTGGTTGGTACGGGGCGCCGGCGAGCGCGCCGGGCACGCTCGCGCCCTCCGGGTGCTGGAACATCGCGCTCATCACCTCCAGCGCATCGCGCAGCGCCTCGGTGCGCTCGCCGGGCCGGGCGAACGGGACGCCGTAGGCACGGTGCTCGGGCACGTCCGAGCCGGCGCCCAGGCCCACCACAAGGCGACCCCCCGACACCACGTCCAGGATCGTCGCCATCTTGGCGGCCAGCGGCGCCGGCCGGTAGCTGGCCGAGAGCACGGACACCCCCAAGCGGGGGCGCTCGGTGAGGGCGGCGAGCGCCGACAGCGTCACCAGGGCGTCGAACGCCGCCTCGTCCTTCACCCGTCCCGGCGACTGGAGGTGGTCGTTCACCCACAGGCCGGCGAAGCCCCGCCGCTCGGCGCGCAGGGCGAATCTCCGGATTTCGTCCCAGCTCGATCCGTACTGGGGCACCCGGACCCCAATGGCCGGGCCGCTCATGGTCGGGGTTCTACCCCGGTCCGAGAACGATGACCACCTGAGCCGACTCGGGCGCCGCCTCCGACAGCGCCCCGGAGCCGGGAAGCTGGCGCACCTGGTCGAACTCGAGATCGGTCGCGACGCGCTCGGCGGCCGGCCGCTGGCCCTCGCGGAAGTAGACAACCGAGGGCCCGGTGGTGCCGGACGGGGCGTTTCCGGCGGTGACGCCCTCGTAACCGAAGCTCTCGGCCTGGGCGGCCGTGTCGCCCGCGAGGCCGGCGGTGTCGGTGCCGTTCAGCACGGCGAGGGCCACCTCGGCGCGAGCCGGTGGGGCGGCCGGGGCCTCGGCCTCGGTGGTCCCGGGCGCCGGGGCGGTCGCCGTGCCCTCCGTGGTGGTCCCCGCAGCGGCGCCGGATCCGGACCCGGAGCTCGGGGTGTTCGCCTCCAGCACGGTGGTCGGGCCGTCGTCGCCCCGCAGCACCCATCCGCCGACGAATCCGATGATCAGGCAGGCCACGACCAGCGCCGCCGGACGCGCCCACGCGCGGCCTCCGGGCGGGCGACGCTCGGTGACGGTGTCTGGATCGGTGGCCATCCGCGGTTGAAACGCTATCGCCTCTCTCGGCCGACACACGTGAAGCGGTCCGGGCCCGGTGATAGAGTGCCACCCGGTCGCGCCTGCCCGCGCTGGCCGTCGTCTTCGGAGAGTGGCACCCACGCCGGCCCGAAGAGGACCCCGAGCGGTTCGCGACCCACTCGCCGGACCACGACCCCTGGCAGCCCCGCCTGCCCGGAGGTCGCACGACATGCCCGACGGATTGCCCTCCACGACTGAACGCACTGCCGCGATCGCGCCCGGCGAGGCACTCGCGCGCGCGCTCGCCGACCCGTCGGCGGCCTGGCCGGACGTCGTCCTGCGCGACCATCAGATCGAGGCGCTCGACGAGCTGGCCGGCCGGCTCGCCCACGGCGTCACCCGCACCTGGGTGGACGCGCCCACGGGCTCGGGCAAGACGATCATGTTCCTCGCGCTCGCCCAGGCACTCGGCGGGAGCACGCTGGTCCTCGTTCCCCGCCGCAACCTGGCCGACCAGACGGCCGCCGCGCTTGCGCGGCACTTCCCGTCGATCCCCACCCACCCGGAGGGGCCCGAGTCCGCCGGGCGGCCGGGCGTCAGCATCTGCACCTACCAGGCGGCGCTGCGGCATCAGGAGCGGATGGACTGGGACTCGGTCACGCTCCTCATCTGCGACGAGGCGCACGCCACCCTGGGGGCGCAGACGCGGCGCCTGCTCGACCGGGCGGCCAACGCGGTCGCGGTGGGCTTCACGGCCACGGGCGCGACGACCACCGGGCACGTGGAGCAGGTCTTCGGCCCGGTCGCCGCCACCCTGGACCGCCTCTCCGCGATCGAGCGGGGCATCCTGTGCCCGCTGCGCTCGCTGCGCGTCGAGCGGGCAGTCGACCTCTCCGACGTCGCCAAGGTGCGGGGCGACTTCGACCAGGCGAGCCTGGGGCGGGCCCTCGACCGGGCCCTCTGGCACCGCGCCTGCGCCGAGGTGTGGGTGGAGCACTTCCAGCCGCTGTCGATGGCGGGCGTCGCCTACACCGCCACCGTGGCCCAGGCCCATGCGCTCGCCGACGAGATGACCGAGCGCGGGGTGCGCGCCGCTGCCGTCTCGGGCCAGACCCCGGCCCGTGAGCTGCAGCGGGTGCTGTTCGACTTCGGCTCCGAGCGCATCGACGTGCTCTGCAACGCCGACCTCCTCACCGAGGGGTGGGACGAGACCCGCGCCTCGGTGGTCATGCACCTCGCGCCGACCACCTCCGAGCGCGTCTTCGTGCAGCGCCTGGGACGCGTGATGCGCCCCGCGCCTGGCAAGGAGGCGGTCTCGGTCGAGTTCCTCCCCGTGGGCGACCCGATGGGCGTCCAGACGAGCCACGAGGTGTTCGGGCTCGGGTGGTACAAGCCGCTCGGCCGCGTGGCGGGGCCTCCGGAGAGCGGCGAGCGCAGCAAGCTGGCGAAGGCCGCCGCGCTCCTGTCCGAGCGCGAGGGCGAGTCGGCGAAGCTGGTCAACCCGGCCGCCGCCCCGGGGCTGATCGCCGCCGGGCTGGCCGATGGCGGATGGCGCAAGGCGGATCCCTCGCTGCTGCCGGACACGCTCATGGAGGAGTGGGTCGAGGCCGCCGCCGCCGACGTGACCGTGGACGAGTTGCTCGACCGCATCGCCGGCGGTGTGGATCCGCTGGCCGCGGTGCCGTGGTGGGCCCTCACCGGGCTCGTGGCCCGGCGCCTGCACGACGGCGCCGACCAGCCCCTCTGGCGCACCTGGGCCACGGCCCTGCTGGTGCAGCCCGACCTGCGGCGCGCCCTGCCCGACAGCGTCCCGCGCCAGGTGCTCGACCGGCTGCGGATGACCTCGCGCGAGCGGCTGCGGGCGCTGTGGTGGCACGCCGACCAGTCGGGGCACTGGGAGCGCCTGGCGACCCTGGAGCAACTGGGGCGCTCGGGCGACCGCCGCCGTCGCTGGTCCGCTCTCGACGAGGCCTCCGCCTGGGCTCCGAGCTGGGCGTGGGACGTGTCCCGCGGCCTCGCCGACGGCACCCGGCCCGGGCGCAACCAGGAGGTCGCCCGGATCGCCGCCTGGGAGGCGCACCACCTGATCTCGAACGGCGGCGAGCTGGCGCTCATCGGGCTGTGGCTGCGCGCCGCCGGCGAGCCGCCGCCTGAGCCGATCCCCCCGCCCGAGGACGGCGAGCCCGCGCTGCGCCTGGGCCAGGCCGCCCGCCTGCTGGTGATGCTGGGCCCCGGCGACGTTCCCGCCCGAAGCGAGCACCTGCGGCTCGCGGGCCGGGCGGCCGCGACGGCGGGAGGCTGGGCTCAGCTGCGCGGGCTCCTCGACGCGATCGACCTGACGAGCGCGGATGCCCGCCGCGCGTTGCGGGCCGCCGTGGGCGCGATGCAGCCGAAGGCGCTCCTGTCGCGCCGCGCCTGGAACGCCCTGCGGGCGCGCTTCCCGCGGCTGCCGGAGCCCGAGGTGGTCGGGGTGGGCGAGCAACGCCGCCGGGCGACGGGCGAGGACGGGACGG
>JAXIPH010000348.1:0-6610 GCA_045403035.1 Thermoleophilia bacterium
CTAGAGGTTCTCGGCCAGCGCCTCCACCAGGAACCGGGTGTGGGCCTGCAGCATGGCCGCCTGCCCGATGCGGTTGACCACCTCGGGGCTCGCGACCGCGTCCGGGCCGCCCCGGGCCATCTCCCCCTCCTTCGCGCGGCGGTCCATCGCGAAGATCGTGTCGGCCAGCTGCGCCTGGCGGTCGCCCATCCACTCGAGGACGGCCCCGGCAACCGGGGCGGCGGGCCGGCGGGCCTCGTCGAGGTCGTCCAGGAACACCCGCGTCCAGGCGGCGATGCGCACGCGCCGGTCGACCATCGTCCGCACGCTCGGGTCCTCGGACGCGCTGTCGCCGAACTGCAGCCCGAGCTCGAAGGCCGTGGCCTCCCCCACCCGCTGCAGCTCGTCGTCGAACCGCGGCTCGGAGGCCGCGAGCACGGCGGGCAGCGCCTCGGCGAAGGCCTCGAGGGGCTCCCGGGCGCCCGGAGCAGAGGTGGCCGCAAGGGCCTCGGCCACCAGCCGCAGGTGCGCTCGCACGGCCGGGTCGGCGGCGGGCGCCAGGTCGTCCGAGCCGGCGGCCTCCTCGTCGAGGAGCGTGCGCAGCCGGTCGGGATGAGCCTGGATCCAGCCCAGCAGCCCCTGCGCGGCCGGGTGGTGGGCGCGGGTGCTCAGGTGACCGTGTACTCCGGCCCGCTGCCGCCCTCGGGCGGGGTCAGCCGGCCGCCCTTGGCCGTGATCGCCCCGCACTGCACGCAGTTGGACGGGTTCACCCTCACCGTCACGGTACCGTTCTGGGGACCGTCGTCGGCGATCTCGTAGACCTTCGCCGGGCACATGCTCTCCCAGGCCACCGCGAGCTCGCGGGGCACGCGGGTCGTGATGCGGATGTGGCTCGGCTGGTCGTCGCGGGTCTGGTTGCCGCTGACGAAGACGCTGGCGAGCTTGTCGAAGATGTACTGCCCGTCGGGCTTCGGATAGTTGGATCCGCGGTCGCCGATGAAGATGGGCTCCTTGGCGTCGGTCTTGAACCTCACCCGCTTGGGGGCCCGGCCCATCGACCCGGTGGCCATGGAATGGACCATGCCGCCGTAGATGAAGCTCTTCTGGAAGGCGGGGCGGATGTTGCGCACCTTCCAGAGCTCCTTCCAGATCTCCGAGCCGCGGATGCGCCGGTCGTAGCCCCACAGGCCGGCCGCGGTGGTGGCCTTCTCGGCCTTCAGCGCCTCGTAGATGGCCTCGGCGGCCAGGATCCCCGAGCGGATCGCGTAGTTGACCCCCTTGAGGGCGGCCATGTCCACGAAGCCGGCGCTGTCCCCCACCAGCACGGCGCCCGGCACGTGGAGGCGGCTCGGCAGCCCGTAGAGGCCGCCGCCCGGGATGGTCTTGGCGCCCCAGGCCAGCCGCTTGCCGCCCTCCAGCAGCCCGCGGATGAACGGGTGCGTCTTGAACTGCTGGAGCACGTCGTGCGGCGACAGGGTCGCGTCGGCGTAGTCCAGGCCCACCACGAAGCCGAGGGAGATCATGTCGTCGCCCATGGGGTAGATCCAGGAGCCGCCGTACTCCCGGTACTTGGTCTGCAGCCGCAGCGGGAAGCCGAGGGTGTGGATGACCTTGCCGAGCGGCTTCGGGACCTCCCAGACCTCCTTCACCCCGAGCTCCCAGATCTGGGTGGAGCCCCGGTCGAGGTCGAAGTGGTTGCGCACCACCCCGGTCAGGTGGCCCGGCGTGCCCTCGGCGAGCACGGTGACCTTGGCGTGCAGCTCGGCGCCCGGCTCGAAGGCCGACAGCTCCTCGCCATCCCTGCCGCGGCCCTTGTCGCCGGTGATGACGCCCATCACGCGGCCCTGGTCGACGATGACCTTCTGGCAGTCGGTCGCGGGGAGCATGTAGGCGCCGAGCTCCTCCGCCTGGGCGCTCATCCAGCGCGCGAGCTGGCTGATCGACACCACCCAGTTGCCGTGGTTCTTCATCTGGGGCGGCGTGGGGATGCGGATCTTCGCCTTGGACGTCATGAAGTAGACGGCCTCGCCGCTCACCACGCCGTAGTTCGGGATCTCCTCGCGCGCCACACCGGGGAAGAGGTCGGTGATCGGTCCGGGCCGCATGACGGCGCCCGAGAGCAGGTGGGATCCCGGCGCCTTGCCCTTCTCGGCCACGGCGATCGGCACCTCGCCCAGCTGCTCGGCGAGGGCGGGGTCCTCCGCCAGCAGCTGCCCCAGGCGCACCGCGGTCGCGAGCCCGGCCGGGCCGGCGCCCACGATGAGGACGCCCACGTCGATCCGCTCGTCCTCGGCCGCGCGCGGCGTGACGACGTAGTCGGACGGGACGAAGGGCGGGGGGTAGTCGGCCGGAAGGGTGCTCATCGGGCGGGCTCGCTCGTCGGGAGGGCGGTCCGCGCGATCTTACCCTCCCGTCCCGCCTCGCCCGGCGGGGCGATCCCGACGATCGTCCCTACAGGCTGATCGCGTCCCGGCTGCCGCTGACCTCGGCGGTCAGCTCCGTCACCACGGCCTTCGCGTCGCCGAACACCATGAGCGTCTTCGGGTCGTAGAAGAGCTCGTTCTCGATGCCGGCGAAGCCCGCGCGCATGCTGCGCTTGACCACCATCACGCAGGCCGCCTTGTCGACCTCGAGGATCGGCATGCCGTAGATGGGGCTGCCGGTGTTGTGGCGCGCGGCGGGGTTCACGACGTCGTTGGCGCCCAGCACCAGCACCACGTCGGTCTGGGGGAAGTCCGGGTTGATCTCGTCCATGTCGAGCAGGTGGTCGTAGGGCACGTTGGCCTCGGCCAGCAGTACGTTCATGTGGCCCGGCATCCGCCCGGCAACGGGGTGGATGGCGAAGCGCACCTCCACGCCCTCCTTCTCGAGGGCGTCCGTCAGCTCGCGCACCTTGTGCTGGGCCTGCGCCACGGCCATGCCGTACCCGGGCACGATCACCACGCTGCGGGCCATCTTCATGATCTCGGCCGCCTCGTCGGGAGCCGCCGAGCGCACCTCGCCGAACTCGCTCGCATCCCCGCCGTCGGGGGTCTCGTCCACCGCCCCGAAGGCCCCGAAGAGCACGTTGCGGAACGAGCGGTTCATCGCCCGGCACATGATGATCGAGAGGATCAGGCCGGAGGCGCCGTCGAGCGCGCCGGCCACGATCAGCAGCTTGTTGTTGAGCACCAGGCCCAGCGCGGCGGCCGACAGGCCCGCGTAGCTGTTGAGGAGGGCGATGACCGTCGGCATGTCGGCGCCGCCGATGGGCACGATCAGCAGCACGCCGAAGGCGAGGCCCAGCACCGCCAGGAGCGGGACGACCCAGTAGGCGTTCGGGTTGAACACGAGCACCACCACGAGGACCGCGGCCAGGCCCAGGATCGAGAAGTTGATGTTGTTCTGGCCCCGGTAGAGGATCGGCCGCTGCGGGAGCAGCTCGTGGAGCTTCCCGGATGCCATCAGGCTACCCGTGAAGACCAGGAACCCGAGCATGATCTCGACGCCGAGCACCGACAGGTCGAACTTCCCGAGGTGGTCGGATTCGAGGTAGTAGTGCGCCGTGCCCACCAGGGCCGCGGCCAGGCCGCCGAAGGCGTGGGAGAGCGCGATCCGCTGGGGCATTGCGGTCATCGGCACCCTCAGGCCCATGGGCACGCCGATGGCGGAGCCGATCAGCAGGGCGGCGGCGATGTAGGCGTAGCCCTCGCTGGTGTACCCCGGCAGCAGCAGGGTGGCGACGATCGCGAGCCCGAAGCCCAGCTCGCCGGCCAGGATGCCGCGACGGGCGGTGGCGGGGGCCGACATCCACTTCAGCGACAGCCCGAAGCCGATGGCCGCCACCAGGTACATCAGGGAGACGATGTTCCCCCTCACGGGGCGGCCTCCGTCTCCGCGTCGGCCCGCGGCTTGGGCGCCTCGCGCCTCTTGAACATCCTCAGCATCTTGTCGGTGAGCAGGAAGCCGCCGACCACGTTGATCGTCGAGGCCACCACGGCCACGAAGCCGAGGATGATCGAGTAGGTGGTCGCGGCCTGGCCCAGGATGACGAGCGACCCCACCAGCGCGATGGCCGACAGCGCGTTGGTGAGCGCCATCAGCGGCGTGTGGAGCAGCTTGGGTACGCGGCGGATGACCTCGAAGCCGAGGAAGCCCGCCAGCGCGAAGATGAACAGGTTGGTGATGATCAGGTCGCCGCTCACGAGGCCACCTCCTCCCGAGTGTCCAGCGCGTCGAGCGCGTTCCGCACGCCGACGTGCACGATCTCCCCGCCGCGGGCCACGGTCGTGTCGCGGATCACGTCGTCGTCGCGCTCCGCCGCCACCGCCCCGTCCTGGATCAGGTGGCCCAGGAAGTTGGCCATGTTCTTGGCGTACATGAGGCTCGCGTGGTGGGGCGCGCTCGAGGGCAGGTTGACCGGCCCGATGATGCTCACGCCGCCCACCACCACGGTCGTGCCGGCCTCGGTCAGCTCGCAGTTGCCGCCCTGCTCGGCCGCCAGGTCCACCAGCACCGAGCCCGGGGGCATCGCGGCCACCATGTCGGCCGTCACCAGCGTGGGGGCCTTGGCGCCCTGCACCTGGGCGGTGGTGATGACCACGTCGCTGGCGGAGAGCGTCTTGGTCATCGCCTCGCGCTGCTTGGCCAGCACCTCGTCGGCCATCGCGCTTGCGTAGGCGCCCGAGCCGTCGCCCTGGCCGGTGTCGAGGTCGATCTCCAGGAAGCGCGCGCCCAGGCTCAGCACCTCCTCCTTCACCGCCGGCCGCACGTCGTAGGCCTCCACCACGGCGCCCAGCCGCCGCGCGGTGGCGATGGCCGACAGGCCCGCGACCCCGGCCCCGATGATGAACACCTTGGAGGGCGGCACGGTGCCGGCCGCGGTGGTCATGAGGGGGAACATCTTCGGCAGCGCCTCGGCCGCCAGGACGACGGCCTTGTAGCCGGCCACCACGGCCTGCGACGACAGCACGTCCATCGACTGGGCCCGGCTGGTGCGCGGCACCAGCTCCAGGGAGAAGAGCGTCGCCCCCCGGGCGGCGACGGCGGCCACCACCTCGGGCGCGGCCATCGGCGCCGCCATCCCCACCACCGCCTGCCCGGAGCGCAGGTGGCCGAGGTCGGGGCTGGCCGGGTCCGCGCCGATCACCCGCACCATGGCCACCACGTCGGAGCCGAGCGCCTGCTGGCGGGAGCCGATCGTCGCTCCCTTGTCCGTGTAGGCCTCGTCGGGGAAGCCCGCGGCCTCTCCCGCTCCCGACTCGATCACCACGCGCGCGCCCAGCTTCAGCAGGGCGGGCACCACGGCAGGGGTGAGCGCTACTCGGCGCTCTCCCGCGAGGGTCTCGGCCGGCGCACCGACCGACAGCGTCGTGTCGCTCACGCGGGGACCCTACAAGGGGACGATGAGAACGAAGTCGTGCGGCGCCGGGCGCGAGCCCGGCGGGGACGGACGGTGGGCATGGATGGATCCCGGGACGGGGACGGCGGTGAGGGTGTTTACCCCAGGCGGCGGGAAATAGTCAACGCGGCGGTCCCGCCATCTCCGTCAGCTTGGCCACGGTGCGCAGGTTGCGCACCGTCACCGTCAGGTCCCTGCGGGGCGCCCCGGCGGCGATGGCCAGCTTGCTGCGGCCGAAACCCTCCGGGCAGTGGATGAAGACGTGGCCCGCGGCCTTCTTCACGTCCTCGGAGGCCGTCGCCCGGCCCGCGAGGCGATCGATCTCGGCCTTCGCGAGCGGCCCGGACGAGAACAGCACCCCGATCCGGGTCGGGTCGGCGCCTTGAAAGGGGTTGGCGGCCAGCACCTTCGCGACCTGCGCGGCGGTCCTCACCACCACCCGCACGTCCAGCCCGAAGCCGTCTCGGATCGCGTTGTGCACCGCGGCCCCGACGCCCTCCGCGCCGCCCGTGACGCTCCCCGGCGAGGCGACCACGTTGCCGCTCTGGACGTAGGTGGCCACGTCCTCCAGGCCCGCCTCGGCGAGCAGCTCGCGCAGCCGCGGCATCGGCACCCTCCCGGTGCCGCCCACGTTGACCGCGCGCAGCAGGACCACGTACCGGGTCATGTCCCGTCGAGCCCCTTGGCGCGCAACTCGGCCCGCGCGGCGTCGGTCTTGTGCGGATCGAGGCCCATCCCGCGCAGCACCGGCTCGGCCTTGGTGAACTGGATCTCGTCGTACTGAACCACCTGAACGCGGTTCCCCCAGGGGTCGCGGAAGTCGAGGCCCCGTCCCGGCAGCACCTCCGCGCCGGCCTCCCCCAGGGACCGACGGACGGCCTCCCGGTCGTCCACCACCAGCCCGAAGTGACGGGCGCCGTCGCGGGACGGCGCGGCGACCGCCGACAGGGCCAGGAACTGGTCGCCCATGTCGATGAACGCCATCCGCGCACCGCGCCCGCGCAGCGTGATCTCGAAGATCCGCCCGTAGAAGTCCAGCGCCTGGTCGATGTCCCCCACCTCGAGGGCGACGTGGTTGATGCCGACGAGGCGGGGCCGGGCCATCACCCGACTCTAACCCGGATCTCGCGCGCGAAGGCCCTTGCATCGGAGGCCGCATCTACCGGAAGATGCGGTCCCGAACTTGAGGAAACCTGCGTGCGACGCCCCATGCGTACGGCTCTGTTGGTCCTGGTGGCTGCCGTGGCCCTC
>JAXIPH010000159.1:0-9586 GCA_045403035.1 Thermoleophilia bacterium
TCGCTCACGGCGTAGCGCCCGCCGGAGTGGAGCAGGCCGTGGAAGCGACCGGTGGTGCCCTGGCCGAGATCGACCCGCTCGACCAGGATCGTGCGGAAGCCCCGCATGGCGGCGTCGCGCACGACCCCGAGGCCGGTCGCGCCGCCGCCGATGACCAGGACGTCACATTCGAGGGTCTCGATCAGCCGCCGCCCTCGTCCTCGACCCAGTCGAAGGACTTGGTCACCGCCTTCTTCCAGAAGCGGTACTCCGTCTCGCGCTGGGTGGCGTCCATGGACGGGGTCCAGCGCTTGTCCTCCACCCAGTTCTCGCGGAGGTCCTCGACCTCGGCCCACATGCCGACCGCCAGGCCCGCGGCGTAGGCGGCCCCGAGCGCGGTGGTCTCGGCCACGGCGGGCCGGATGACGTCCACGTCGAGGATGTCGGACTGGAACTGCATGAGCAGGTCGTTGGCCACCATGCCACCGTCCACCTTGAGCGACTCCAGGTCCACCCCGGAGTCGGCGTTCATGGCCTCCACCACCTCGCGGCTCTGGTAGGCGGTCGCCTCCAGGACCGCGCGGGCGATGTGCCCGGCGTTGACGTAGCGCGTGAGCCCGGCGATGACGCCGCGCGCGTCGCTGCGCCAGTAGGGGGCGAAGAGGCCGGAGAAGGCCGGCACGAAGTAGACGCCGCCGTTGTTCTCGACGGTCATGGCCAGCTCCTCGACCTCCGGCGCGGCCTTGATCATCTTGAGATTGTCCCGCAGCCACTGGACAAGCGCCCCCGTGATGGCGATCGAGCCCTCGAGCGCGTAGACCGTGGGCGCGTCGCCGATCCGGTAGCCGGCCGTGGTGATGAGGCCGTTCTTGGAGGCCACCGGCCTGGTGCCCGTGTTCAGCAGCAGGAAGTTCCCGGTGCCGTAGGTGTTCTTGGCCTCCCCGATGGCGAAGCAGGTCTGGCCGAAGAGCGCCGCCTGCTGGTCGCCGAGGTCACCGGCCACCTGGACGCCCTTCACCGACGCCATCGTCGCCTCTCCGTACACCTCGCTGGACGCGTGGATCTCGGGCAGCATCGCGCGCGGCACGCCGACGGCCGACAGCAGCTCGTCGTCCCAGTCGGACGTCGCGAGGTCCATCAGCATGGTCCGGCTGGCGTTGCTGACGTCGGTGATGTGCAGCCCGCCCTCGGTCCCGCCGGTCAGGTTCCAGATGACCCACGTGTCCATGTTCCCGAACAGCAGGTCGCCCGATTCCGCCCTGGCGGCCGCGCCCTCGACGTTCTCGAGGATCCAGCGCACCTTGGGGCCGGAGAAGTAGGTGGCGATCGGCAGGCCGGTCTTGCCCCGGAAGCGGTCCTGGCCGCCGTCGGCCATCAGCTTGTTGCAGATCTGGTCCGTGCGCGTGTCCTGCCAGACGATGGCGTTGTAGACGGCCGTCCCGGTCGTCCGGTCCCACACCACCGCGGTCTCGCGCTGGTTCGTGATCCCGATCGCGGCGAGCTCGTCCTTGGAGATGCCGGCGGACTTGAGCGCCTCGCCCACCACCTCCTCGGTGCGCTTCCAGACCTCCGCCGGGTCGTGCTCGACCCATCCGGGCTTCGGATAGATCTGCTCGTGCTCCTTCTGGGCGAGCGAGACGACGTGACCGCCGTGATCGAAGATCATGAAGCGGGTGCTCGTCGTTCCCTGGTCGATCGCCCCTGCGTATGTCGCCACGTCAGGTCTCCAATCCTGTCAGTCGCTCCATGCCAGCGCCGCGCAGCGCACCAGGAGGGCGCTCGAGGTGGCCCCCGGGTCCTGGTGCCCCGCGCTGCGCTCGCCGAGATAGCTCGCCCGGCCCTTGCGGGCGACGAGGGGGATCGTGGCGCGCGCGCCCTCCTCGGCCGCGTCGGCCGCCCGCCCGAGCGCGTCGGCGAAGGACGCGCCCTCGTCGAGGGCGCCCCGCAGGGCCTCGGTTGCGGGGATGAGCGCGTCCACCATGGTCTTGTCGCCCGGCTCCGCCTTGCCCCTCGCGCGCACGCCGGCCAGGCCGGCCTCGAGGCACCCTGCCCAGCCCAGCGGCGTGAGGGGCTCCAGGCCCGCCGCGGAGCCGAACTGCAGGAACAGGGTGCCGTAGAGCGGGCCGCTCGCGCCGCCCACCTTCGAGATGAGGGTCATCGCGACCGAGCGCGCCAGAGCCGCAACCTCGTCCGGCTCCGCCACGTCCAGCGCGGCCACGACGGCCGTCATCCCGCGATCCATGTTGATGCCGTGATCCCCGTCGCCGATGGCCGAGTCGAGCTTGGTCAGCTCGTCCTTGCGCTCGTGCACCGCCGCCGCGAAGTCGCGGAGCCAGCGTGCGACTTCGGCGGCGGCGATGTGCTGCCCGTCGGTGCTCCCCGCGTCGCTCATGCGCCCCAGCGCAGGCCGGCGGTGCGAACCGGCGCGTCCCACAGGCGCGTGAGCTCAGCGTCGAGGCGCAGGAGCGTGATCGAGCACCCCGCCATCTCCAGCGAGGTGATGTACGGGCCCACGAGGCTGCGGGTCACGTTGATCCCGCGCTCCGCGAGCAGCATCCGCAACTCGTTGTAGACGATGAAGAGCTCGATCAGCGGCGTGCCTCCCATGCCGTTGACGAAGGCCAGGACGTTGTCGCCCGACGCGAAGGGCAGGTCGTCGAGGATGGGGGTCGCGAGCATCTGCACCACCTCGTGCGCCGACGCGAGCGGCACGCGCTCCCGTCCGGGCTCGCCGTGGATGCCGATGCCGATCTCCATCTCGTCGTCGCCCAGCTCGAAGGTGGGCGTGCCCGCGGCGGGCACGATGCAGGACGTGAGCGCCATGCCCATGCTGCGGCCCTGGTCGTTCACCTTCCGGCACAGCCCGGCGACCTCCGCGAGCGGGCGGCCTGCCTCGGCCGCCGCGCCCACGATCTTCTCGGCGAGGACGGTTACGCCCACGCCGCGCCGGCCGGCCGTCCAGGTGCTGTCCTGAACGGCCACGTCATCGTCGGTCACGACGGCCTCGACGTCGATGCCGTCGGCTCGGGCGAGGTCGGCGGCCATCTCGAAGTTGAGCACGTCGCCCGTGTAGTTCTTGACGATGTGCAGCACGCCGGCCCCGCCGTCGATCGCCTTCGTCGCCTCGTACATCTGGTCGGGGGTGGGGGAGGTGAAGACCTCCCCCGGGCAGGCGGCGTCGAGCATTCCCATGCCCACGAATCCGCCGTGCATCGGCTCATGCCCCGAGCCACCCCCCGACAGGACGCCGACCTTCCCGGAGACCGGGGCGTCGGCGCGAACGATGTACGCGGGGTCGTGGTTGACCCGCACGATGTCGCCGTGCGCGGCCTCGAAGCCGCGGAGCGACTCCGCGACCACCGCATCCGTGTTGTTGATGAGCTTCTTCATCACTCTTCCTCCACGACCTCGCCGTGGCTCTCGACCCCGGTGGCCGCGGTCGCGTGTCGCGCTCTGAGGACGTACGAGATGCCGTACTCGTAGACGATCCCTCCTATGATCGCCCCGATACACGGTGCCACCACGGGCACCCACCAGTACGCCTCGAGGTTGCCCTGCACGCCGGGGAAGGCGGCGTCGCCCCACCCCACGAGCCAGGCGAAGATGCGCGGCCCCAGGTCGCGGGCCGGGTTGATCGCGTAGCCGGTGTCCGCCCCGTAGGACATGCCGATGGCGAACACGGCAAGGCCGATGATGAGGGGCGCGAGGTTGGCCTTGGGGGGCAGGTTCATCAGGTCGACGACCGCGAAGACGAACAGGAGCAGGAAGGCGGTGCCGGTGACCTCGCTGAAGACCGGCCCCCAGTAGTCCCCGAAATACGCCGCGGGGCCGGTGACGAATATCCCGATGCTGCCCGCGCCTCCGTCACGGACGATCGGTGGGTCGGCGGAGGCCTCGAAGACCTGGATCGCGTCGCGGTAGTTGAGGTACACGAGTGCCGCGCCGGCGACCGCGCCCAGGACCTGCGCGATGACGTAGCCGGGGACCTTGCGCCACGGGAAGCCGCGGAAGGTGGCGAAGGCCAGCGTCACCGCCGGGTTGATGTGCGCTCCGCTGATGCCGCCGGCGACGTAGATGGCGAACGTGACCGCCATGCCCCACCCGAAGGTGATGAGCAGCCAGTCGCTGTTGGAGACGATCCCGTCCCCGCGGCCGGACTGGGGGAGGCCGGCGACGGCCATCGCCACGACGCCGCACCCGAAGGCGATGAGTACGAAGGTGCCGAGGAACTCGCTGAGGTAGTCGCCCCACTCGGTCCGGCGCCAGGCGGCGTCGGGACCGAAGACCCCCCCGTGGTCCGCTCTTGGAGCCTCAGTGGCCACGCCGACCTCCTGTCGTCGAGAGGGGGTCGCGCAGCACACATGACGGCCGCGGGCCCCGTCAGGTTGTGTCGATCGGCACGAATCTCCCACCCCTCCCCCGAGGGTGTCAAACGGGTCCCGCCGACCCTGGGTGGATTTGGCGAACCTCCCCCCGGGCTCAGGCCCGGCGGGCCCGCCAGAGGTCGATCCGCAGCTCCTGGCCGCGCACCAGCCGCATCAGGTTCCCGCGGTGGAGGGCCAGCACGGCGACCGCCCCCACGGCCACGAACGCGACGCTCGACCACGGGTATCCGAGCGCCCAGGCGAGGGGCACGGCGAGGGCCGCGCCCGCCATGCTCGCCACCGAGGTGTAGCGGGTGGTGACCACGATCACCGCCCAGGTCGCGATCAGGATGGCCGCGGCCAGCGGCATCAGACCGATGAGCGCTCCGCCCCCCACGGCGACGCCCTTGCCCCCCTTGAAGCGCAGCCACACCGGGAAGATGTGTCCGGCCATGGCGGCGCCGGCGGCCACGGCGGGCCAGGGCTCGCCGGTGAGCGCCTTCGCGATCAGCACCGCCGCCGCCCCCTTGCCGATGTCGGCGGCCATCACCGCGATGCCCGTTCCCCTCCCCAGGGTGCGGAAGACGTTGGCCGCCCCCAGGTTGCCGCTGCCCACCGTCCGCAGGTCGACGCCCCGCGCCCGGCCCGCCAGGTAGGCGAAGGGGATCGAGCCGAGCAGGTAGGCGATCACGATCGCCGCGAGGGCGTTCACGGGTCGACCATCGCATCGTGGCTCGCCACGGGCTTGGTCGCGAAGATGCGCCAGCGGGCCACGAGGAAGTAGTGGATCCCGCTCAGCACGGTCAGTACGAGGGCGATTCCGAGCAGGACGTTCTCGACCGTCTCGCCGATGCCGGGGACGATGATCGCCGCCAGGGCCACGTTCTGGCTCAGGGCCTTCGCCTTGCCGAAGCGACCCGCGGAGATGATGACGTTCTCGGAGGCGGCCACGAGCCGGAGCCCCGTGACCGCGAACTCGCGGGCGATGATGACCATCGCGATCCACGCGGCCACCTCATGGGTGTCCACCAGGCACACGAGCACGGCGGAGATCAGGAGCTTGTCCGCCAGGGTGTCGAGGAATGCCCCCGCGACCGTCACCTTGCCGGCGGAGCGCGCCAGCCATCCGTCGATGGAGTCGGTGAGGCAGGCGAACGCGAAGATCGTGAAGGCCCACCAGCGCGCGCCCGGGATCTCGGGGACCAGCAGGAAGACCATCAGCGGTGGTATCGCGACGATACGAACCGATGTCACCCACAGCGGCCCGTTCATCAGACCCGATCGCACCCGGGCAGCATAGACCCGGTCGGGCGCCCCCCGGCGCGCCGGGCTCAGTCGTCCTCGCGTGGTGGGATGCGCCGCCGCCCGGCCACGTAGGCGAAGGCCATCACCACGAGCACGCCGATGATCGCCCCCCAGGGCAGGTCATCGGCCGTTCCCGTGGCCACGGCGACCACGATGACCCCCACCACGAGGGCCACGCCGACGAGGAGGAAGGTGCGGAACGGGTGCCGCCCGCGAGCGGGCGGCTCGGATGGAGGCTCGGTCTCCTGTGCCCGGCCGCGGGGGCGCCGCCGGCCACTAGGCGTGGGCGGCATCGTGCAGCCGCTCGCCCGGCTCCACCGGGTACCAGCACGCGGCCGTGTGCCCCCGCTTGACCTCGACCAGCGGCGGCCTCTCGGTGCGGCAGCGCTCCGGCACCCCCACGCCGCCGGCCACGCTGCGCGCCTTCGGGCAGCGAGGGTGGAACGGGCACCCCGGCGGCGGGTTGGCCGGCGAGGGGACGTCGCCGGTGAGCACGACCCGGTTGCGCGCTGCGCCCTCGTGCCCCTTGGGCACGGCCGACAGGAGGGCCGCCGTGTAGGGGTGGCGCGGGTCGTCGTAGAGCGTGTCCGAGGTCGCCAGCTCCACGATGTGGCCCAGGTACATCACGGCGATCCGGTCGGAGACGTGGCGCACCACGCCCAGGTCGTGCGAGATGAACAGGTAGGTCAGGCTCAACTCGTCCTGCAGGTCCTTCAGCAGGTTGAGGATCTGGGCCTGGATGGACACGTCGAGCGCCGAGACGGGCTCGTCCGCCACGATCAGCCGTGGGTTGAGGGCGATGGCCCGGGCCACGCCGATCCTCTGGCGCTGGCCGCCCGAGAACTCGTGCGGGTAGCGGTTGTAGTGCTCGGGGTTCAGCCCCACGCGCTCCATCAGGCCCTGCACCGCCTCCCGGCGGTTGCCCTCGACGTGGTGGATGGCGAAGGGCGCCCCGATGATCTGTCCCACGCTGTGGCGCGGGTTCAGCGAGGCGTAGGGATCCTGGAAGATCATCTGCATCTCGCGGCGCAGCGGCCGCAGCGCGCCGCGGCGCAGATGCGAGATGTCCCGGCCGTCGAAGCGGACGGTCCCGTCGGTGGGCTCGAGCAACCGGGTGACCAGGCGGCCGGTCGTCGTCTTGCCGCACCCCGACTCGCCCACCAGCCCGAGCGTCTCCCCCGCCCGGATGGAGAAGCTCACGCTCTCGACCGCGTGCACCGAGCCGATCTGGTGCTGGAAGATGACCCCCTTGGTGATGGGGAAGCGCTTGACCAGATCCTCCACCTCCACCAGGGCGCCATTGGCCGAGGGCGCCGGGGGCGCGGTGTGCGCCGAGGTGCTCACGCGGTCACGCCGCGGCTTCGGCGAAGCGCGCGCGGCGCTCCGCCCAGATGCTCCGCTTCTCCCCGGAGGAGAGGTGGCAGGCGTCGGGGTGCCCGGTGCCGGACGCGTCGATCAGGTCGGGTCGATCGCGGTCGCAGGGCGCGAAGCGGTGGGGGCAGCGCGGGTGGAAGGCGCAGCCGGGTGGCACGTGGATCAGCGACGGCGGCGCGCCCTCGATGGGCTGCAGGCGCTCGACGCGCACGTCGGGCCGCGGGATCGACTCGAGGAGGCCCCACGCGTAGGGATGGCGCGGCTCGCGGAACACCTGGTCGCGGGTCCCGATCTCCACCGGCCGCCCCCCGTACATGATCATCACGTCCTGGGCGACGTCGGCGATGACGCCCAGGTTGTGGCTGATGAGCACCACCCCGATGCGGAGCCGCTCCTTGAGCTCGCCGATGAGCTCGAGGATCTGCGCCTGCACGGTCACGTCCAGCGCGGTCGTGGGCTCGTCGGCGATCAGGAGGTCCGGCTCCAGCACCAGGGCCATGGCGATCATGGCGCGCTGGCGCATCCCGCCCGAGAACTCGTGCGGGTACTGGCGGGCGCGTTGCTCGGGCGAGGGGATGCCCACGCTCTTGAGCGCCTCGACGGCCATGTCGCCGGCCACCTTCTTGGCGACGTCCCGGTGCGCGCGGACGCCCTCGGCGATCTGGTCGCCGACGCGGTACATGGGGTGCAGCGAGGTCATCGGATCCTGGAAGACCATCCCGATCCGATCCCCGCGGAGGCGGCGCAGGCCGCCCTTGGGCAGCGTCAGCAGGTCCGTGCCCTCGAAGAGGATCTCGCCGCTCACGTCGGCGTAGCGCCGGTCGATGAGCCCCATCACGGTCATGAAGGTGACGCTCTTGCCCGACCCCGACTCGCCCACGACGCCGAGCGTGGACCCGGACTCGAGCCTGAACGACGCCCCGTCCACCGCCTTCACGACGCCGTCCGCCGTGGAGAAGTGAACGCGCAGGTCGCGCACCTCGAGCAGCGGGGTGCTCATCGGTAGCGCACGCGCGGGTCGAGGTAGGCGTAGACGATGTCGCTCACGAGGGCGAGGAAGGCGACCGCGAAGGACGCCAGCACAACGACCGCAAGAACGCCCGGAAGGTCGCCGGAGTCGGTCGACACGAGGACGTAGTTGCCGAGGCCGGGCATATTGAAGACGGTCTCGGTGATGACCGTGTTCCCCACCAGCAGCGCCAGGTCGATCCCGAGCAGGGTCACGATCGGCGTCAGCCCCGTTCGCAGCCCGTGGCGGATCACCACCTGCTTCTCCGGGAGGCCCTTGGCGCGAGCGGTGCGGATGTAGTCCTCGCTCATCGTGTCGATCATGTTGCCGCGGACGACCCGGGCGTAGATCGCCGCGAACAGCAGCGCGAGCACCGACCAGGGCAGGATCATGTGCAGGAACCAGTCCGTCGGGCTCTCGGAGAAGGGCACGTACCCCGTGCCCGGCAGCCAGCCGAGCTGCTCCCAGAAGATGTAGAGCGCCACGAGCCCGAGCCAGAACACGGGCGCCGAGACGCCGATCAGCGCGAAGCCCATCGAGGCCCGGTCTGCGGCCGTGCGTCTCTTGAGGGCGGATAACACCCCGATGGGGATGCCGATCAGCAGCCAGAGGATGGCGCCGCCGATGGCGATCTGCAGGGTGATCGACGTGCGTTTGATGACCTCGTCGCGCACCGGCGAGCGCGTGTTGTAGGACAGGCCGAGGCCGGGCCAGCCGTACTCGTCGCCCAGGACGAGCCGCTTCACGTAGAGGCCGTACTGCACCGGCACGGGCTTGTCGAGACCGAGCTGCTCCCGGACCTCGGCGACCAGCTCCGGCGTGGGGTTGCGCCCGGCGAAGGCCACGGCCGGGTCCGTCGAGGGCAGGACGAAGAAGATGGTGTAGGCCACCATCGTCACCGCGAGCACCACGAGGACGACGTAGATGAGCCGTCTGATGATGTAGCCGATCATGGGCGGCGATGCGGGGTGCCGGTGAGCCGGGGCGGATGCCCCGGCCCACCGTGACCCGCTAGTCGGTCGGCTCCCCCCTCACTTCTGGAGGGCCGGGTCGACCGCGACCTTGGCCAGGGCCATCTCGGTCCCGAACTGGTCGTAGTCGTACTGGGTGACCGACGGACCGATCAGGTCGATCCCCGTGGCGTCCATGAGGGGGACCCACGGCGCGATCTCCTCCATGATCTTCTTGTCCAGGGCGACCCAGCAGTCGGTCCGCTCCTGGCCGGACAGCGGCGAGCACGCGTCGATGTCCGCATCCACGCTCGGCGGCGGGCCGCTGGCGGGGATCTTCGCCCCGACCTCCTTCGCCTTGGCGGGCGTCAGCCCGACGAGGGAGAAGGCGGTGTTGCCGTCGGCCAGGATGTTGCGGCCGTCGAACAGCACCATGAAGGTCGACGGGTCGGCGTAGTCCTTGCCCCACCCGTTGCCGGAGCTGAGCGGGATCTCACGTGAGGGCCGTCCCGACGCGTCGTTGACGGCCGAGCGCGAGGCCTCGCGCGGCTCCAGCTCGATGCCGCTCTTGGCGGCCGACTGCACCATGACCGGCGACGGCGTCG
>JAXIPH010000336.1:0-7491 GCA_045403035.1 Thermoleophilia bacterium
GAGCTCGCAGAACTCCTCGCTGCTATGGGGCAGGCCGCCGCGCGCACCGAGCCCGTCCAGGCATGGGAGCCCTGCGGCGGCGAGGAGGTTCGCGTCGGATCCGCCGCCCGTGTCGACCCAGTCGACGGCTGTCCCGAGCTCGCCGGCGCACCCGCGGTAGGCGGCGAACAGCCGCTGGGAGCGCTCGTCAGCCTCCATCGGCGGCCGGTTCATGGCCACATCGATGTCGATGGCCACCTCGTGTCGCCGCCCGACCTCGTCCGCCGCCCGCATCAGGCGGTCGAACGTCCGCTCGACGTCCGCGGCGCGCCTGACCCGAAGGTCGACCTCCGCGCGGGCGTGCTCGGCCACAACGTTGGGTGGGCCGCCGCCGGCCACGCTGCCGACGTTCAGGAGCACGTCGGGCTGCGGTGCGAGCGCCGGCACCCGGGCCAGGAGGTCGGCCAGCGCGACGATCGCGTTGCGTCCCTCGTGTGGGTTGCGGCCGGCGTGGGCGGGGTGTCCGCGCGCCTCGATCGAGACGATGCCCGTCCCCGGCCGCGAGCGCACCAGCCGGCCGGCCGGCTGGGCGGGCTCGAAGACGAGCCCCACGTCGTTGCGGGCGGCCGACTCCGCCAGCAGCGTCCGCGAGTAGGGCGACCCGATCTCCTCGTCCGGCGTCAGGAGCACCTCCCAGCCGATGCCCTCGGCGCCCGGCTCGGCCTCGAGCACCTCGAGCGCGGCCAGCATGACGACGATGCCACCCTTCATGTCGAGGACGCCCGGGCCGACGAGCGTGTCCGGATCCTCGAGGGTGGCGCCACGGAACGGGTGCTCCGGACCGTAGACGGTGTCGTAATGGCCGACCAGCAGCGCCTGCACCGGCGCCTCGGGCCGGCAGCGGACGCCCAGTGCCGACGCCACCGGGCCGCAGGGCGACTCCGACAGCGCCCCCGGAAGGCGGGCGAAGTCCGCCCGGAGCGCCGCGAGCATCGCGTCGAGCCCGCCCCGGTCGTCGGAGCCGGAGCTGATGGCGCACCACGCGATCAGGCGATTGCGCATCCGCTCCTGCGCGGCGGGGGCGTGGAGTGCGGGCACCTCCATCCGCGTATCGTGCCCGTTCCGCCCGGCGGCAGCCTCGGCGGCCATCGAATTGCGCGGGGGGGCGCCGGACTCACCAAGCTGCGGGGGGCTCCTCAAACTGTGCCATAATCACTATTGATTTAGTGATAGCTATGGCGACCCTTCTCCCCTTCGATTCCGAGGCCGTTCGCGACCTCTGCCGTGAACTCGATGAGTGGCGCCTGCGCCTGGACGGCCGCGGCGCCCTGCCACGGCTCTGGGAGGGCCGCCTGCGCCGCGATCTCGAAGCGGCGGCAGTCGGGGCGTCGGTCGGGCTCGAGCAGGTTCCGGTCACCGTCGACGAGGTGCGCCGGATCCTGGCCGGCGATCGTCCCAGGAGCGTCAGCCCTGATGACGCGGCCCTTGTGACCGGTTACCGCGACGCAATGAGCTTCGTCCTGCGCCGTGCCGACGACCCGGCTTTTCGCTGGGACCGCGAGGTGGTGGTGGGTCTGCAAGACCGGGTGCTCGCCGGTCGCTATGCGGAGGGCGCCGGGCGCCTCCGCCAGCGGACCGTCTGGCTGAGGGATCACGACACGGGCGCTGAGGTCTTCCTGCCACCCCCCCACGAGCACGTCGAGGGTCTCGTCGACGAGATGTGCCACGCCGCCCAGGCGAGCGATGCGCATCCGGCGGCTCTGTCGGCCTGGGTGCACGTGGCCTGCGCGGCGATCCACCCCTTTCGGGACGGCAACGGGCGGACCGCGCGGGTGCTGGCCTCGCTCGGCATGTACCGGGGCGGCTTTCGCCGACCCGAGTTCACCTCGCTGGAGGAGTGGTGGGGGCGCCATCCGTCCAGCTACTACGCAGCCTTCGAGTGCCTCGGGGCCGCGTTCGAGCCCGCCGCCGATGTCACCCCCTTTGTGCGTGCCCACGTCGAGGCTCAGCTCGGCCAGGCGCGCGCGCTCGATCTTAAGGAGCGCGCCGAGGGCCAGCTCTGGATCGCGATCGAGAATGTGGCAGAAGCCCGGGGCCTCCAGCCCCGCGTGGCCAACGGCCTCTGGGACGCCTTCTTCGGGCGCGAGGTGGTGGCCGGCTACTATCGGCGACTGGCCGACGTGAGCGCTCCGACGGCGACCAACGACCTGGCTGCGGCCACCGCGGCTCGGCTCCTGCGCTCAGAGGGGCAGCGGCGCGGTCGACGATACCTGGCGGGGCCCGAGCTCCTGCGGGAGGTCGCCGCACAGCTCGGGGTGGCGCTCGACGACGATCAGGTCCCGCCATCCGAAGCGAGAGCGGCGATCGTGGTGCAGCTCACCGAGCGCCTCATCGCCGCCGAGCAGAGCCAGCCGATGGCCCTTGTGGTGAGCGCCTGGCGCGAGCTTGAGCGCGAGATCGAGGAATCCGCGCGCCGCCGCGGCCTGGTCATGGTCGGCGGGTTCTCCGCCACCGCCCTGGCCCAGCGGCTCGCGAGCCTTCAGGCGATCGAGACCGAGACGGCCGAGGAAGTACGGCGACTCGCGGAAGTCAGAAACCGCGTCGTGCATGGAGAAGGCCTACCGCCGACTGCGCAGGAGGGTTTCGGGTACGCCCGGCAGGCGCAGCGGCTCATCGATCGGCTTCGCGGTCCCGCGAATCGCGAGTAGCCGCGCCACGTCCGAGCGCGCCCGCTCGGACGGAGCTACACCACTTCCTGGGGCGCGACGGCGCGGGCGGCCCAGCCGAGGATTTCACAGGGAGTCGGCTTCGGGCCGAGCTGCGGCAGAGGCGGCTATCGGTGGCAACGGGCGGACACCGGAAGTGGACCCCAACGGGGACCCCAGAGCTCCGGGGATGCATCTGGAGGTGCCTTTTTTCAGGCCATTAACACACTCGGAGGCATCACTCGTATGAAGGGGTCCGCGGTTCGACTCCGCGCGTCGGCTCTGGGATCTCGGCCCGTTTGAGGGTCTGCACCGAGTGAAGCGCGACCATCGGAGAGGGTTGAGCAGGGTGGTCGCGTGCTGCGAGTCCGAACCCGGCAGCGTGAACTCTTCAGCGAACGGGCTGCCGCGCACGGCGGGCGTGGACCAGGCGCGCGAGCGCGTACCGGAGCGGACGGGTGGCTCGGGGCGTGTTCGGTGACGGTGTCCTTTAAGGGAGTGGGCTCGATGTGGGATTGCGGTTCGGGGCGGTGCGCTGTTCTCGATTGAGCGCGCGCGGTTGAACAGAAGCAGCCCTGGGGCGCACGATGCTTACGTGTCGGGGAAGCACGGGTCGCGAGGCCCGAACTCCGGCGGGAGGACGTTGGCTCAGCCCTCGAACCGCTGGATGCCGATCACCGAGAGAAGCTTCAGCTTCTCGTAGTCCTCGGTCCCCGGCGTCGCCGTGTAGACGAGGAGCGACTGCGCCTGGTCCTCGGCGACGAGCACCTGGCAGTCGAGCTCGATCGTCCCGATCGCGGGGTGCACCATCCGCTTGCGCTGGCTGGTGCGCACGGCCACCTCGTGCTCGTCCCAGATCCTGCTGAACTCCGGACTCTCGTCGCGCAGGCGCGCCACCAGGTCGGCAGCCCTCGAGTCAGGGCCCGCGCGGGCCAGGACCGCGCGAAGACCGGAGACCCAGGTCCGCGCGTGGCGATCGTGGTCCTCCTCCGGGTAGAACGACCGCTCGGCTGGGTCGGTGAACCAGCGGTAGAAGATGCTCCTCGAGGGACCCTCGAAGGACGTCTGATCACCCAGGAGCGCGACCGCCAGCGGATTCTGAACGAGGGTCTCGCCGAGCTCGGAGACGACCTGCGCCGGCGTGTCGAGCCGGTCGAGCACGCGCATGAGGGCCGGGTTCACGTGATCGGCGCGCCCGGCGCGCGGCGGGGCGGTGTGCCCGGCGAGGCGGAACAGATGGTCGCGCTCGTCCTGGCTGAAGCGGAGGCCGCGTGCGATGGCCGCGAGCATCTGCTCGGAGGGCTGTGGCCCGCGCTGCTGCTCCAGGCGGCTGTAGTAGTCGGTGGACATGTTCGAGAGCGCGGCGACCTCCTCGCGGCGCAGGCCGCTCGTGCGCCGGCGCGGGCCCTTCACGAGCCCGACGTCCTCGGGCTGGAGCGCCTCGCGGCGGCGGCGGAGGAAGTCCGCGAGCTGCTCCCTGTCCATGGATCGATTATGCGGGGGGGCGGGCTCCCCAGCCAGGGACCACCGATCCCTGGCACGGCGCTCAGCGAGGGATCGCCGATCCGTGGATCGACGCTCCTCTTTTGCGCCCGCGCGCTACGGCGCAACCTGGATGCATGACCACGACACGTTGGACCTCAGCAGATCTGCCCGACCTCTCCGGCCGCACCGCTGTGGTGACCGGCGGCTCGAGCGGACTCGACACCGAAGCCGTCCGGGCCCTCGCAGGCGCCGGCGCCCGAGTGGTGCTCGCCGTTCGCGACACTGCCAGGGGAGAGAGCGTCGCCGCCACGATCGAGGGCGACGCCGATGTGCGCCCCCTCGATCTCGCCGACCTCGCCTCCACGGGTGGAAGCTTCATCGGGCCCGACAGGCGGATGGGCACCAAGCGCTCCCCGACGCATGCCGAGCTGATTCCCGCAGCCACGGACCCGGAGGTCGCGTGCGGGCTCTGGGATCTGTCGGCTAGGCTAACCGGCGTGGATGACCGGTCGCTGGTGGCCGCCTGATGCGCCTCGGCATCCACTTCATCAACTTCACGCTCCCCGGCGGCCCGCCGGCCATCGCCACCACGTTGGCCGCGACGGCGAAAGCGGCCGAGGACGGTGGCTGCGCGTGGTTCTCGGTGATGGACCACTGGTTCCAGATGGAGGACTTCGGCAGCGCCCACGACCCGATGCTTGAGGGCTACACCGCCCTCGGCTTCGTCGCCGGCCAGACGCGCACGATCGACCTCGGCCTCTTGGTCACGGGCGTCACCTACCGGCATCCGGGCCTACTCGCAAAGCAGGTCACGACGCTCGACGTGCTCTCTGGTGGGCGGGCGGTCCTCGCGATCGGGGCGGGCTGGTACGAGCGCGAGCACGCCGGGCTCGGCGTCCCCTTCCCTCCCGTACCGGAGCGGATCGAGCGTCTCGAGGAGACGCTCCAGATCTGCCGCCAGATGTGGAGCGACGACGACGGGCCCTTCGAGGGCAAGCACTACCGCCTGGCCGAAACGATCTGCTCGCCGCGTCCGCTCCAGGAGCCGCGGCCGAGGATCATCGTAGGCGGCGGAGGTGAGCGAAAGCTCCTACGACTGGTCGCCAAGTACGCCGACGGCTGGAACTTCTTCGGGATCAGCCCCTCCGTGGTCGGCCACAAGCTGGAGGTCCTCAACCGCCATTGCGAGGCCGAGGGCCGCGATCCCGCAGCGATCCAAAAGACGATCTTGGCCTTCGGCGACGCCCTCGCCGACGCCGACGCCTTCGTCGCCACGATGGAGGAATATGCCCGACTCGGCATCGAGCACGTTCAGTTCATGCCGATGGGGCCAGATCCGGTGGGCGTAGTTAGCCGGCTCGGCGAGGAGATCGTCCCGCGGCTGGCCGAGCTTGGTCCGGCCTAAGCGGCTCCATCGGCGGCTGGTCGACCACCCCGACGCAAGCTGGAGGGCGCGCTCGGTGGTGGCGGCTCCGTCGAGTCCTCGCCACGGCGCTGGCGCCGGTCGTCGATCCGCCGGTCGTCCACCGATCGGGCAGGCGGGGACCGAAGGTGTATTCCTTTTCTGATGCACGCTGGGCTCAGCCGATCCACGCTTCGCCGGGCGGCCGACGCTGGCTCGTTCGATCGCGGCGAGGAGTACGCGGCCGGGGGGAGGGTCCGGGGGATGCGCGAGCAGGGCGGCGTGCTGCTCGGCGTCGTGGCCGGGACCGAGGACTACCGGGTGAGCCTCGGCCTACTCGGCGACGAGCTCGCCAGCTCCTGCACGTGCCCGGTCGGTCGCGACGGATCCTTCTGCAAGCACGTCGTCGCGCTCGGCCTCGCGTGGCTCGACGCCAGCCGCCCGCGAGGACCGTCGGGCGAGGAGCTGCGCGAGCACCTGCTCGGCCGGACCAGAGAGGAGCTGGTGGACCTGCTGCTGGAGCGAGCCGCCGAGGACGAGTGGCTGCACGGCCGGCTGGCGCTCGCCGCGGCCAGTTCCGGTGGCGGGCCGCCCGACGTCGCCGCCCTCGCGGCGGCCATCGACGCCGCCGTCGAGACCTGTGGCTTCGTCCCGTATCGGGAGGCCTACGACTACTTCCGCACGCTCGACGCGGCCATCGCCGAGATCGAGGGTCTGCTCGAGGACCATCCCGCGGCCGTCGTCGAACTGGCCGAGCACGCCCTTGCCGCCCTCGAGGCGGTGCACGAGGCGGTCGACGACTCCGGCGGCGGGCTGGGGAGCGCCCTGGAGCGGCTGAGCGATCTTCACCTGACAGCCTGCGCGGCATGCGCGCCCCGATCCGAGGCCCTCGCGGAGCGGTTGTTTCGCATGGAGCTGGCCAGCGAGCTGGACGTCTTCCACGGGGCCGCGGCGACCTATGCCGAAGTCCTCGGCCCGGCGGGTCTCGCCCGCTATCGGCGGCTGGCCGAGGCCGAGTGGTCTCGGGTGCCGCCCCCCGGACCGGGCGAGGAGGCTCGATACGCGAGCCGGCGCTTCCGGGTGACGGCGATGATGGAGGCGCTCGCCCGGACGGCGGGGGATGTGGACGAGCTGGTCGAGGTGATGGCCCAGGACCTCTCCCTGCCCCATGACTTCCTGCGGATCGCCGCGGTCCTGCATGAGGCGGGCCGCGACGAGGAGGCGCTGGCGTGGGCCGAGCGGGGCCTGGCAGCCTTCCCGGAGCGGCACGACGGCCGGCTGAGCGACTACGTCGCCGAGGCGTACCTTCGAGCCGGTCGCCGTGACGAGGCGATGGCCCTCTCGTGGGACGACTTTGTCGCCCGGCCGGTGCTCGAGCGCTTCGAGCGGCTGCGGGCGCGCTCGGGCGGCGGCGCCGGCTGGCGCGAGTGGCGCGGGCGAGCGCTCGCCCACCTGCGTGCGCAGCTCGCCGTCGGGCGCGCCGGCGGCCCATGGATCCGCCCTCCCGACGCGTCCGAGCTGGTCCGGGTCCTCCTGGCCGAGGACGACCTCGACGCGGCCTGGGCTGAGGCCCGCGCGGGCGGCTGCTCGGAGGGGCTGTGGCTGGAGCTCGCCGGGCGTCGCCAGGCCGACCATCCCGAGGACGCCCTGGAGGTCTACCGTCGGGGTCTCGAGCCGGCCGTAGCCCGCACCGACCGGCGCGGGTACGAGGAGGCGGTGGCGCTCCTTCGCCGGATGCGGCCCCTCGTGCAGCGCCTCGGCGAGGAGAGCGCGTTCGGGCGCGAGGTGGCCGAGCTGCGGGAGGCCCACCGGCGGAAGCGCAACCTGGTCGCCCTGCTCGACGGGCTCGGTTGGCCGGAGGTGCCGCCGCCCGGCGGTTGACCGACCTGCGAGGCTGGCCCGGTGGCCGAGCCGCCCCGG
>JAXIPH010000081.1:0-2829 GCA_045403035.1 Thermoleophilia bacterium
GGGCCAGCCCCTGGGCGAGAGCGCCGCCGGAGCCGGCGCGCCCGCCGCACCGGCCTCGCCCTCGTCCGGCAACGGGGCCAGGGCCCAACCCGCCAGCGAGGCCCCCGAGCGGGCCGGGCCGGCCGAGCCCGCGAGCGCGCCGGCCGACGACGCCGAGTGGCCGAGGATCACCCCGGTCGCCCGGCGCCTGGCCCTCGAGAAGGGCATCGACCCCCGGGCCATCGCCGGCACCGGGCCCGGCGGGATCATCCGCAAGCCCGACGTCCTCGCGGCGGCGAGCGCGCCCGCCCCGGCCGCCGCACCCCGCGCGGCGGCCCCCGTACCGGTCGGCACGGACGAGGAGGCGGCGCCCCTGCGCGGCCCGGCCGCGGCGCTCGCGGGCTACATGGACGACAGCCTGTCGATCCCCACGGCCACGAGCTTCCGCACGATCTCCGTCGCCGTCCTCGACGCCCAGCGGCGCCAGATCAACGAGCAGCTGAAGGCGGCCGGGCGCTCGGAGAAGCTCTCCTTCACCCACCTGATCGCGTGGGCCGTCGTGCGCGCCGTCGCCGCGCAGCCGTCCATGACAACCGGCTACGCGCTGGTGGAGGGCGCGCCCCACAAGCTCGTGCGCCATGGCGTGAGCCTCGGGCTGGCGGTGGACGTCGAGCGCAAGGACGGCAGCCGGTCGCTGCTCGTGCCCGTGGTGCGCGACGCCGGCGCCGACGGCTTCCGCGGCTTCCGCGACGCCTACGACGACCTGGTGGGCCGCACGCGGGCCGGCAAGGTGAAGCCGGACGAGCTGCGCGGGGCGAGCATCAGCCTCACCAACCCGGGCGGCCTCGGCACCGTCGCCTCGGTGCCGCGCCTGATGCCGGGACAGGGCACGATCATCGCCACCGGCGCCATCGGCTACCCGGCTGGCTTCGTCTCCGCCGGCCCCGAGGCGCTGCGCGCGCTGGGCGTGGAGAAGGTCATGACCATGACCAGCACCTACGACCACCGGGTCATCCAGGGCGCCGAGAGCGGCGCGTTCCTGGCGGAGATCGACCGCCTGCTGCGCGGCGAGGACGGCTTCTACGACGACGTGCGCGAGAGCCTGGGGCTGGCCCCCGCCCTCCCGCAGCCCGAGGCCGCCGCCCCCGCGGCCGCAGCGCCCGCCCTCGCTCCCGTGCCGGCCCCCGCGCCGGCTGGCACCGTGGACGGCGACCTGCTGGAGGGGGTCGCGGCCGCCATGTCGGTGGTCAAGGCGCACCGCAGCCACGGGCACCTGGCCGCGAGGCTCGACCCGCTCGGCGCGCCCCCTCCGGGCGACCCCGCGCTCGCGCCCGAGCGCCTCAACCTCACGCCGGAGCTGATGGCGCGCATCCCGGCATCGCTGCTGCGCGTGAAGGTCCCCGGCGAGAGCTTCGCCGCCGCGCTGCCCCACCTGCGCGAGGCCTACTGCGGCACGATCGCGTACGAGATCGAGCACCTCTCCGACCACCAGAAGCGGCTCTGGCTGCACGGGGCGGTCGAGTCGGGCCGGATGCGGGCGCCTCTGGCGCCCGAGCGGCGCCTGGCGATCCTCGAGCGGCTCGTCGAGGTCGACGCCTTCGAGCGCTTCCTGCGGCGCACGTACCTGGGCCAGAAGACCTTCTCGATCGAGGGCGTGGACGCACTCGTGCCCATCACCGACCAGGTGATCGAGCTGATGGCCGCCGAGGGCACGGCCGAGGTGGTGCTGGGCATGGCCCACCGCGGCCGGCTGGCCTTCATCGCCAAGGTCGTGGGCCGCCCCACCGAGTCGATCCTGGCCGAGTTCGAAGGCCACATGGCCTTCGAGTCGGGCGAGGAGGAGATGCGCGAGACCGCCGGCGACGTGAAGTACCACCTCGGCGCCGAGGGCACCTACATCACGCGCAGCGGCCGCCCGGTGACGGTGAAGCTCGCCGCGAACCCGAGCCACCTGGAGCAGGTGAACGCGGTGGCCGAGGGCCACACCCGCGCCCGCCAGACCTTCCGCACGGGGCGTGCCGCCCGCCACGACCCGTCGGCCGCGGTCCCCGTGCTGATCCACGGCGACGCCGCCTTCACCGGCCAGGGCATGGTGGCCGAGACCCTCAACCTGGCGGCGCTCGGCGGCTACAGCACCGGCGGCACGGTGCACATCATCGCCAACAACCAGGTCGGCTTCACCACCGATCCCAACGACTCGCGCTCGACCTACCACGTGAGCGACCTGGCGCGCGGCTACGACATCCCGGTCATCCACGTGAACGCCGACGACATCGACGCCTGCATCACGGCCGCCCAGATCGCCGTGGCCTACCGCCAGCGCTACCTGCGCGACGTCCTGATCAACCTGATCGGCTACCGCCGCCTGGGCCACAACGAGCTGGACGAGCCCGCCTACACCCAGCCGGTCATGAGCCGGACGATCAAGGCCCACCAGCCGGTCAGCAAGATCTACGCGCAGACGCTCGTAGGCGAGGGCCACATCACGCAGGACGAGGTGGGCGCCATGATCGCGGCGGCCGAGGGCAAGATGCGCGAGGCGCACGAGGCCGTGACCGGCCGCGGCGACCTGGGCACCACCGCCGACGAGCAGCCGAGGAGCGGCCCCAAGCCCCGCTCGGTCCTCAGCGCCGTGTCGGCCGACGTGCTGCGGAGCCTGAACGAGCAGCTCCTGACCGTCCCCGAGGGCTTTACGATCCACCCCAAGCTCCTGCCCCAGCTCGAGCGCCGCCGCGAGGCGATGGGCCCGGAGGGGGGGATCACGTGGGCGCACGCCGAGGCGCTCGCGTTCGCGAGCCTGCTCACGGAGGGCGTTCCCGTGCGGCTGACCGGCCAGGACACCGCGCGCGG
>JAXIPH010000234.1:0-3457 GCA_045403035.1 Thermoleophilia bacterium
GGCGCCACCCGAGCCCCCGCCCGCTCCCGACTCCGCCCCCGGCTCCGCGCCGGAGCCGGCCCCGGCGCCCGAGCCCGAGCCGCAGCCCCAGACCGCCCCGGCCCCCGAGCCGCCGGTCGCCGAGCCCGAGCCCGGGCCGCCCGCCCGGGTCCTCACGCCCCCGGCCGACCCGCCGCGCGGGGTCGCCGTTCCGGCCGGGGACGCCGTGGCCGGGGCGGACGCCGCCCATCGGATTCTGGTCGAGGCCCTCCGCCGTGCCGGGGAGGGCTCCACCGAGCGGGCGGACATCGGCCGGATGCTCGAGATGTGGCGTCTCTACCTGGGCCCCGGGGCGCCGCCGGAGCCCGAGGGGCGGCGGCAGACCGTGGCCCGGGCGCTGCGGGCCAACGCGTGGTGGTTCGCGCGTCGCGGCTCGCCGGCCGAGCCCACCCTTCTGCGGGACGAGGACGGGATCCTCCTCACCTACCGCGCCGGCCAGGGGTTCGCCGTCAACCCGGTCGCCACGACCGGGCGGTGGCGCGACCTGAACGACGACGTGCCCTCCGAGGCGCTCGGCGACGCGCTGCTCGAGATGGCCGTCGAGCGGCGGGCCGGCGGGCGCGGGTTCCTGGCCTGGGAGTACTACGACGTGGCCGGCGACCCGGCCGCGGTGCGCCCGGGCACGTCGGGGATGGCCCAGGCGCGCGTCGCCCTGGTCCTGGCGGACGCCCACCGACGCACCGGAGACCCCCGGTTCGCCCGGGGGGCGCTCGGCGCCCTGGCGGCCCTCACGGTGGACGTCGACCGCGGCGGCGTGCGGAGCATGGTCTCGGTGGACCCCTCGCAGCCGCCGGAGCCCTGGTACGTGGAGCGCGCCTACCCCGGCGACAACCCGTGGAAGGGCGCGGCCCTGAACGGCTTCATGGTCAGCATCACCAACCTGCGCGGCGCAGCGGCGCTGCTGCGCGCGCCCACCGCCGACTCCTCGTCGCTCCCCGTGACCGCGGCACGCCTCGCCGCCGAGCTGGCCGACGCGGGCGCCGCTACCCTGGCCCGGCACCTCGCCGACCACGACACGGGCTCCTGGAGCCTCTACGGGCTGCTCACCCCCGGCCGGCCGTGGCGCAGCTATCTGGCCGACCTCAACTACCACTGCTACCACGTGCGCCTGCTCACCCAGCTCGGGCAGGCCTACCCCGAGCTGGGCTTCGCCGAGCGGGCGGCCACCTGGCAGGGCTATGTCGACCGCGCGGGGGTCGTGTGTCCGGCGCGCTGAAGCCGCGCCGGGACGCGGGCGGGCGGCCCGCGCGTAGACGAGGCGTGATGGTCGCCACCATCGACGCCCGCCTGCGCTCGCGCGACGACGCCGACCTCGTGCGCCGGGCGCGCGACGGCTCCCGCGACGCGGCGGGCGCGCTGTTCGCGCGCCACTGGCCGGCCGCCTGGCGCGCGGCGCTCGCCGTCACCGGGCGGCGGGCCGCCGCCGACGACGTGGCGCAGGACGCGGTCGAGCGGGCCTTCGCGGCCCTCGGCCGTTTCGACGAGGCCCGCCCTGTCGCGCCCTGGCTCCACCGCATCGTGGTGAACCGGTCCCTCGACCTGCTGCGCTCGGAGCGGCGTCTCGTGCGGCTGGACGAGATCGGGGACGAGGCGGCCCGGTGGGACGCGGAGGGCGCCGAGGACCCGCGCGCCCTCACGGCCCTCGCCGGCCTCTCGGCCGAGCGGCGCGCCGTGGTGGTGCTGCGCCACCTGCTCGGCTACGCGCCCCCGGAGATCGCCGACATCCTGGACGTCCCGGTCGGGACAGTCCATTCGCGGCTCGCGCGCGCCCTGGCCGACCTGCGCGCCGCCCTGGAGGAGCACGATGAACGGACCTGAGGAGCGGACCCGCCAGGCGCTTGCCGGGCTGCCCGGGCCGAGCGCGGAGGCGACCGACCGCGCGCGCCGGGCGGCCCTCGACGCGCTTCCGGAGCCCATTCCCCGACGGCACCGGGAGCGCCGGCGGACCGCGCTGGCCGTGGGGCTCGCGGCCGCCCTGGCCGTCGCGACGGCGGGCATCGCCCTGGCCGCCACGGGGCGGCTCGAGGTGAGGATCGGGGCCGACACGCCCTCGGAGCGGGCCGCCGCCCGCTCTCCGGCGGTCCCGCCCGTGGGGCGGATCGCCATTCCCGACGGGGTGAACGGCATCGCCGCGGTCGCCGGCGGGCGGCTGTGGATGGCCACCCGCACGGGCTTCCGGGTGGAGGCCCTCGCGGTCACCGCCGCCGAGCTCTCGCCCAACGCGCGCTACGCCGCGGCGGGAATCGGCAATTCGCTGGTGGTGCTGGCCCCCGACGGCCGCCGGCCGTGGAGCCTCCCG
Source organism: Thermoleophilia bacterium (assembly GCA_045403035.1). Classification (GTDB taxonomy): domain Bacteria; phylum Actinomycetota; class Thermoleophilia; order Miltoncostaeales; family Miltoncostaeaceae; genus CAVXDY01. Next base: position 2,339 of record JAXIPH010000234.1, read on the forward strand.
GTGGGCGGGCGCGTGGTCGCGGCCGCATGGCGGCCGAACCCCCTCCCCACCGAGATCGCCTACGTGGTGCGCCGGGGCGGCCACCACGAGCTGCGCGTCGTCCAGGCCGACGGCGACGGCGATCGCCTGCTCGACCCGTCGGTGGCGCCGGTGCGGCCGTCCTGGCGGTCCGACAGCCCGTCGCTGGCCTACGTCACCGCGTCGGGGCGGCTGCGCATCCGCGACCTCGCGCGCGGGACGGCCACGACGGTGCCCTCCGCGCGCGGCGTCCTGGCGGTCGCCTACGCGCCCCTGGGTGCGGGCCTCGCGTGGCTCCAGCGACCCGGCGACGTGGGCTTCGCGGACCTCGGCAAGGGGATGGACGGCCTCGCCCCCCGCGACGAGGCGCGCCCGACCGCGATCGCGTGGACCTCCGTCGGCGGCCTTGCCACGGCGGGGCGCCGCCCGGACGGGCTCTGGCGGGTGCGGCTGGACGACGCCGGCGAGGCCGTGCGGGAGCCGATCGGGCCGATCGCAGCCGATTCCCGCGGCCGGCTCGTCGTGTCGGTGGGCGGGGACCTGCGGCTGGCCGAGACCCCGGACCGGAGCGGGGTGAGCCCGCTCGGCGCGAGCCCGATCCTGCTGCGCCTCCCCGCCGGGCTGCGCGTCGGGGCCCTCTCGGTGCGCTGAGGCTAGTGCCCTGAGTCACTAGGCCCGGAGGACCGACCGCAGCGAGGTGGGGCGCCACCGGGCGCCACCGCGCGGCGTGGGCACGCTGTCGGCGTTCAACCGGTCGCAGATCGCCTGCAGGGTCATCCCCTCCGCCCGCAGTTCCCGAATGCGCTGCGCGACGGCGGGCGGCGTGGACGACGGACGGCCCGGTCGGCGCGTCAGGGCGCGTCCGGGTGAGGTGATCGACCGGGGCTGCCACGAGGCGGCCTCCGCGAGCACCTCCCCCACCGCGCGGCCTCCCTCGGCGGAGAGGTCGAACGCCGGCTGCAGCGAGACGATCGTGAAGCCGCCGTCCACGGCCTCGCGCACCAGCTCGGCGAGATCCGCGAGCGAGTAGGTGAGCCGGTCGAGGCGTGCCACGGCGATGCCCTCGGCCTCGCCGGAGCGACACGCGGCCAGGGCGGCGCG
>JAXIPH010000194.1:0-5265 GCA_045403035.1 Thermoleophilia bacterium
ACGTTCCCGACCGAAGCCAGCTGGGCGAGCATCAGCGGGGTCCGCTGGGAGGGCTCCGGGGACAGCTGCGTGTGGCCGGGCCAGGCGGGGTACGGCAGCGTCAGGGCCAGGATGAGGAGGCTCCCGGCCAGGGCACGGGGACGATGCCGACCGGCGCTCGGGTGGGGGCGGTCCATGCCGCTATCGTTCCTCCTGCGCCGGCGGAGAGCCCAGAGCGCGTCCTCTAGTGCGGCAGAAGATGGCCCTTGGCGCTGATGAAGTCAAGAGCCTTTCAGCCCGACGGCCTCCCGGAAGCGCCGGAGCGTCTCGATGTGATCGGCCGGCTTCGCGAGTCCCAGGCCGGCCGTGTGGATGCACAGGTGGCTGACGCCGCGCATTGCGCGCCACGCCTGCAGCTCTTGGCCCCACTCCGCCGGCGGAATCTGCGACAGCGCCATACGGCCCTCGATCCCGAACGCCTTCGGATCGCGACCGGCCTCGCGAATCATGCCGTGGAGCCGATCGACGGCCGCCTGGCCGGCCTCGCCGGCGCGGAAGTGGGGCATCCACCCATCCGCGATACGCGCCATTCTCTGCTGCACGACCTCGCTCTCGCCGCCCATCCACACCGGGATCGGCCGCTGCACCGGCAGCGGGTTGAGGCCGGCGTCGGAGACGCGATGCTGCCGCCCGGCGAACGTCACCAGCTCGCGCGTCCACAGCGCGCGCATCACCTCGATCTGCTCCTCGATCCGCCGGCCGCGCGTCGTGAAGTCCTCGCCGAGCGCCTCGAACTCGACCGGGTTCCAGCCCACACCGACGCCGAGTCGCAGTCGCCCGCCCGACAGCACGTCGACGGCCGCGGCCTGCTTGGCGACCAGCGCGGTCTGGCGTTGCGGCAGGATGATGATGCCGGTCACCAGCCCGACCCGCCGGGTGGCGGCGGCCAGGAATCCGAAGAGCACGAACGGCTCGTGAAAGCCGTGGCGGTACGTGTACGGGCCCTTCCAGCCGCCCGGGCGCTCGGGATTGGCGCCCAGGACGTGATCGAAGACCAGGATGTGCGTGAACCCCATGTCCTCGACCGCCTCGGCGTACGCCTTGATGGCGCCCGGGTCGTTCCCGATCTCGGTCTGCGGCAGCACGACGCCGATCTTCATGTGAGCCTCCTGTCGGTAGTCATGGCCCTGGCGCGCCCGCCGCACCAGCAAATCACTCAGCGGCGGCCGGCGGCGGCGGGCGCCCAGTACCGCGACAGCACGTACCCGGCGAAGGCCGCCAGGCCCCCGATCGCGATGTGCGGGAGGTTCATGAGGATGCGCGTCATCAGCGGCAAATCCAGCACGCCGTTCACGAGGATGCCCAGATCGAGATAGCCGGAGCCGGTGGCGAGACCGAGCAGCCCGTCCAGGCAGTAGAGCGGCCCGAACACGCGGAAGAAGATGAGCGTGGCCCGCGTCGATGTCCACGCCGCGAGAGCGGCCCACAGCCCCGAGGCCGCATGCAGAGCGTCGTCGAAGATGTCGAGCGCGAAGAGACCGAACGTGCGGCCCTGGGCGTCGGTGAGCCCGGGAATGTAGTTGAGGCTCGTCACGACGGCGAACAGCACGGCGTAGACGGCGGCGAGGATCCGCAGGGGGTTCACGTCGCGAAGTACCGATTCCACATCGTGTGCCGGAACAGCAATCCGGGATCGTAGTGCCGCTTGCGTGCCACGAATTCCTCCAGACGCGGATAGGCCCGCACGAGCTGCTCGCGCCGGGCGTGCAGACGGTAGGGCAGGTAGAAGCTGCCGCCGGCGTCGAGGGCGGCGTCGATCAGGCGCTGGGTCATCGCGGCCATGTCCTCCTCGTCCACCTTCGTCATCCCCTGCGAGAACAGCATCACGGCGGCCACGCGGCTCTCGCGCGCGTAGGCCAGCACGCTGGTCGGATCCGCCTGCACGTAGCGCAGCGTCACGTTGAGCAGATCCTGCCGCGAACCGGGAATGGCGGTGCGGCAGGCCGCCAGGAAGGGCTCGAGGCCGTCGGCCGGCAGGAAGTACTCGTGCAGGATGTCGGTGCGCGAGCGATCGCGGCCGGCGAGGTTTGCCGCCGGCTCGTTCAGCAGCCGGTTGCGTGACGCCACACCGGACGAAGTCTTCGGGCCGGCGACCGTCTCCGCGTACCAGCGGGCGCGCTTCGCCGCGTCCGAGCCGATCTGCGCGCGAAAGACCTCGCGGGACAGGGTCACCATGAGCCCGCCCGACGTCGCCGGCGGCAGCGTGCCGGCCGTCGGCCGGAGCGTGACGAGCAGGGCCTCACGCAAGAACCGCCTGGCGTCGACCGCGAGACGCCCGTACGCCATCCGGACCGACGCGTCCTGGGCGATGCTCGAGACCAGGCGCGGGCCGAGCTGCGCGCCGGCCATCAGCTCGTTGTTCGCTCGCAGGAGCTGGTTCTCGGTCATGGCCACGTCGACGTGGGTGATGACCCCGAAGAGACCGTAGCCTCCCATCACGAGACCGAAGAGCTCGGGATGCTCCGACGGCGAACAGCTGACGACATCGCCGGAGGCCAGCATCAGCCGGATGGAGCGGACCGTCGAGCCGAAGGGTCCGTACGGCACCGGCCAGCCGTGAGCGTTGACGGACAGCGTGGCAGCGACGCCGAAGTCGTGATTGGACTGCATCACCGCCGGGGAGAACCCCACGGGATCGAGCGCCCCGATCACCTGGCGCCAGCGGGCGCCGGCGGCCACGCGGTAGGTCTTCGCGTTGCGATCGATCTCGATCCAGGGGCCCGCCGCCGGCTTCACGTCGAAGGTCATCGCGAGCCCGTCGCGGACGAGCGCCTGCCCACCCATGGAGTGGCGGGCGGCGCCCACTGAGACCGGCCGCCCCTCGGCCGCGGCGGCCTTCAGCTCCGCCCGGAGCGCGCCCAGCCACGCCTCCCCTGTCACCTGCGCGGGCCGCCAGTGGCGCGCGACGGGGACGGCGTTGAGCCGGCTGGCATCGTCGAGGACGAGCGGTTTGGCGGGGCCCTGGGCCGCGGCCGGGAGTGCCTGCAGCAGGGCTGCGGCGGCGCCGGTGCCGAGCAGCGCGCGCCGCGACAGCGGCTTCACGGGCGCCCGATCATCCGGGGACGGTGCCGGCCGGCAGCGACTCGACGTGCGCGCAGATGTCGCGCGGGCGCGTGAGCCAGACGCGATCACGGTGCTCGAGGATGTGCTGCAGCGCCCGGCGCAGCCGCCGGATGCGATACGGCCGCCCGAACACGAACGGGTGCAGAGAGATCGGGCACACGAGCGGCTGGCGCGCGGATTGCGCGAGCATCTCGTCGAACTGGTCGACGATCAGGTCGGCGAACTCCTCCGCCGTGTAGTGGTACCAGATGATCCCGCGCGTGTCGTTCACCTCGATCGGATACGGCATCGAGAGGATGCGGCCCTTGCGCGTGCGGAGCCAGATGGGCTGATCGTCCATCGTCCAGTCCATCACGTAGCGGTAGCCGGCCTCCTGCAAGAGATCCATCGTGACGGCGCTGTTCGAGAGCCACGGGCTCATCCAGCCGACGGGCGGCGCCCCTTCGTGACGGGCGATCGTGGCGGTGACGCCCGCGATCAGCGCCCGCTCCTGGTCCTCGCCCAGGTGGCCCTGCTCCTCGGAGTTGGTCACGCCGTGGCCGAGGACCTCGTCGCCTCGCGCCCGCAGTCGCGCGGGGACGTCCGGCGCCATCTCGTAGACCGCGGTGTTCATCTGGGCCTGGGCCGGCATCCCCAGCTCGTCGAGCAGCTCGAACAGGCGCCAGATGCCCACGCGGTTGCCGTAGTCGCGCCAGCTGTAGATGCTGTGGCTCTGCGCCTGATCCGGCGGGGCGATGGCCGCTCCCTTGCCGACGCCGAAGCCGAACGCCTCGATGTTGAGCGCCACGTAGACGGCCAGCCGGCGCCCGCCCGGCCAGGCATAGTCCGGCCGCGTCGTGATGTTCGAGTACTCGTAGCGCCCGTGCGTCGGCAGCATCTCGCGTTCGTCCTCCCGGTCGCGGATGGTTGGGGTATCGTACGTCGAGTTCGACCGGAGGAGGGCCCGATGTTCGACCCCGCGTTCACGCTCGAGAAGAAGACCGCCATCGTCGTCGGCGCTGCGAACGGGATCGGGCGCGCGACCGCGCTGGCGTTCGCGGCGGCCGGCGCCCGGGTCGCCTGCGCGGACGTCGAGGAGCCGGGCGCCCGGGCCACCGCGGCCCAGATCGAGAAGACCGGCGCCCAGGCGCTGCCGGTCCACCTCGACGTCACCGATGGCGCCAGCTGCCGCGCCGCCGTCGCCGCCACCGTCGAGCGCTTCGGCGGCCTCGACGTGCTGCTCTACGGCGCCGCCGACAGCGATCAGACCGCCACCGTGCTGGAGATGGACGAGGCGACCTGGGATCGCGTGATCCGGATCAATCTCACCGGCGCCTTCCTGATGGTCAAGGCGGCGCTCCCCGCCATGATCGCGCGCGGTGGCGGCAGCGTGATCATGATCGCCTCGCAGCTCGGCCGGGTCGCCTCGCCCGGCCGCCCGGCGTACTGCGCGACCAAGGGGGCCCTGATCCAGCTCGCCAAGGTGCTCGCGGCCGACCACGCGGCCCAGGGCATCCGCGCCAACACGATCTCGCCGGGCGCGATCGAGACGCGACGCATGCTCCGTCGCCACAAGGACATGGACGAGGCGCGCAGGGTGATGGGGCCCAAGCACCTGCTGGGCCGGCTCGGCCTGCCCGAGGAGATCGCCTGCGCCGCCCTCTACCTCGCGAGCGATGCCTCGGCCTTCATGACGGGCAGCGACCTGCTCATCGACGGCGGCTACACAGCAATTTGAGCGGGAGGATCTTCCGATGATCGTCGACATCCACGCCCACTATTTCCCCAAGGAGTACAACGACATCCTCCTGCGGATCGGCGGGCGCAGCCTGCCCGAGGCGGCGCGGGCGAGCACGGCGCGGCCGATGCGGAACGACGATCTGGCGGGGATCCCGACGCGCCTGCAGCAGATGGACGAGGCGGACGTGCAGATGCAGGTGCTGTCGCCGGCCGCGAGCCCGCCCTATGCCGAGAAGGAGGCCGATGCCGTCGCCGCCGCACGGCTCATCAACGACAGCTACGCCGAGTTCGCTCAGAAATACCCGGGCCGGTTCGCCGCCGTGGTGTCGCTGCCGCTGCCCCACATCGATGCGTCGCTGCGCGAGATGGAGCGTGGGCTGGACCAGCTCGGCATGCTCGGCGTGTCGCTGACCTGTTCCTGCTTCGACCGGTCCACGGCAGAGG
>JAXIPH010000313.1:0-4307 GCA_045403035.1 Thermoleophilia bacterium
TCGCGCGGCCCGGCTTGTCGAGGTTGACGAGGTCGAAGATCATGCCGATGTCCGCGAAGAACGGGTCATCGGCCTGGCCCGCGAAGCTCTTCAGCCCGCCCGGCAGGGAGTGGATCGCCTGCTGACGGAAGGTCGCGTAGTTCGGGATGCTCTTCGGGCCCGAGTTGTTCGGCGAGGTGACGCGGTTGCGCGCGATGCGCGTGGTGGTCACCTTCCCGGCTCCGCTCCGCGTGTCGCGGAAGACGCTGTAGAACTGCTTCACGAGCACATCGCCCGTGGGGCTGGTGTACAGGTAGCCGGCCGCGGCGGACTTGGGCGCGCGGGTCGTGAACTGGTACCGGTAGCGAACGTCCCACTTGCCGTCGCCGTTCTGGTCGACGTTCAGGTTGTACCGGGCGGTGTCCGAGAAGAGGTAGAAGTTCGGGCCGCCGTGAGGCTCCTGGAATGGGATCCAGTTGCCGATGATCGTCACCGTCTCAGGAGCATCAGGGCTCCGGAACGCGTAGAGGTCGGTGGTGTCCGCGGTCGGATCCTCGAGAAGAGCCGGCGCCTCGCGGTGGCTTGAAGCCCCACCGAAGGTCGGCACGAGGACTGCCGCGGAGATGGCCGCGGTGGCGGCGAGGGGGACGAAGATGCGCGCGAAGCGCTTCTTCGCCGAGGGTGTCGTCCCCATGGACACGTGGTCCTTTCGATTCGCTTGCTCCCGTCTCCGGAGGGCCCGGCCCGGGATTCATGCGCCAATACGGACCGCCGACCCGATCGGATTCTCCCGACAGGGCGATTTACGCAAATAGCGGGCTCTCGGTCGTGCGGGTCGATACGCGGAGGTCGACTAGACTCGCCGCGACCGTGAGCAAGAAGGCCGCCACTCCCCCCGCACAATCGCGCCGCCCGCCCTCGCGGATCCTGACCGTGCTGACCGGGGTCGGCCTGGGCGCGGTCTGGGGGTCGGTGATGTGGCTCATCTTCGAGGTCACCGGCCAGGACTCCGGCGCCCGCGGGTGGGCCTACCTCGCGCTCACCACCGCCATGATCGGCGGCGGAGTGGCGGCCTTCTTCGGGGCCACAGGGGCGCGCAGGCGGGGCGAGCGGCTGGGGCCGCGGATACGTCTCGGCCGGCGCGGGCGGGACCGCTAGCCGTTCCGCGGCGGCGGGGCGGCGGGGTGCCGGGGGGCGGGTCGCACCGGGGTCCCCGGTGGACTATCCTCGACTGGTGACCGTGCTAGGCGGGGAGCTAGCGGTGCCCTGTACCCGCAATCCGCTACAGCGGGGCTCAATTCCCGTCCGAGGGGCCGATCCCAGAGGTTCGGCAACGAGTAGAGCGGCGTTGATGGCGAGGTCCCATTCGGTGGGCGACCGCGAACCAGGTCAGGTCCGGAAGGAAGCAGCCTTAAGCGGAAACGCCCACGCGCAGTGGGGCAACCTCGCCGGAGCAAGCGGCTCGGGGTCCACTCTGGAATTGCGTCTCGACGACGGGTGCACGGTCACGTTGAGTTGACGGAAAGCGGGGCCAGCCTCTACAACCGCCATCGTCCGGCCGCCTTCGCGGACATGGTGGGGCAGGACCACGTGGCGCGCGCGCTCGGCAACGCGCTGCGCTCGGGGCGGCCCGCTCAGGGGTACCTCTTCTCGGGTCCGCGCGGGACCGGGAAGACCACGACGGCGCGCATCCTGGCGCGCTGTCTCAACTGTCAGTCGTTCCCGGCTCCCACGGCCGAGCCGTGCGGCACGTGCGACTCGTGCCGGCGCACCGGCCAGCCGGACTGGATGGACGTCGTCGAGGTGGACGCCGCCTCCAGCGCGCGCCGCATCGACGAGATGCGCGAGTGGCTCGAGACCGTGCGCTACGCGCCGGTGGCGTGCCGCTACCGCATCACGATCATGGACGAGGCCCACCAGATCCAGGATCAGGCGGCCAGCGCCCTGCTGAAGACGCTCGAGGAGCCGCCGCCGCACCTGGTGGTGATCCTGTGCACCACGCACCCCTGGGAGATCCTGGGCACCATCCGCTCGCGGCTTCAGCACTACGTGCTGCGCAAGCCGGGGCTGCCGGCGTTGGTGAAGGTGCTCGACCGGGTGGCACGCGCCGAGAGCATCCAGACCTCCGAGTCGGCCCTCGACATCCTCGCGCGCGCGGCCGACGGCTCGTACCGGGACGCGCTGGGGCTGCTCGACCAGATCGCGACCTACGCGGACAACCGCGTCGAGGCCTCGGACGCCCTCGAGCTACTGGGCGCCGTGGCGCGCGAGACGATCTTCGAGCTCGTGGACCTGATGGCCGGGGGCGACGCGGCCGGAGGGTTCGAGCTGCTCGAGACGGTCCTGGACGGGCCGGTCGACCCCGAGCAGGCGATGCGCGGGCTGGTGAACCACCTGCGCTACCTGTGCCTGCTCCAGCAGGGCGCCCGGCCGCGCGACGAGTGGTCCTTCTCGCCCGAGGAGATCGCGCGCCTGCAGGCCCAGGCCAACCAGCTGCCCGACGCGCAGGTGGTGCGCGGCCTCGACCTGCTCTCCGACGCCCAGCTGCGCATCCGCCACGGGGGTGCCGACCCGCGCCTGCAGCTCGAGCTGGTGGCCGCCCGCCTGGCGCGCCCGGCGCTCGACGCGAGCGCCACGGCCCTCGCCGCCCGCGTGGAGGCCCTCGAGTCGGCCGCGCCGCGGGCCGTGAGCACCCCGCCCCCGCCCCCGCCGGCGGCGGCGCCGCCGGAGACGAGCGACGCGGAGGCCGGGGGAGAGCCCCCGGGGATCGTTCCGGCGCCGGCGCCCGAGGCTCCCGTGCCGGCGCCCGCCGCCGATCCGCCCGCGGAGGCGGTCGAGATGGACCTGGCGCACCTCGATCGCCTGTGGCCGCGCGTGCTCGAGGCGCTGGAGCGCGACGCCCCGCCCACGCGCGGGTTCCTCGACGGCTCCCGCCCGGCGGCGGTGGACGACCGGGCCCTGCAGGTCACGGTGACCAGTCCGATGCGCGCCGAGATGCTGGGCAAGCCGGAGCACCGTGAGCGGGTGCGGGCGGCCGTGGAGGCCGTGGTGGGGCGGCCGCTCGAGGTGGAGTTCGAGGCCGGGGCCCCGCCGACCCCGGACGCCCAGGGGTCGCGTGCGCCGGCGCCCCGCGACGACGACGCACTGCTCGAGGACCTGAAGACCATGTTCAGCGCCGTGGAGGAAGGCGGCGAGCGCGGCGACCCGGGAGGGCGATGATGGGGATGAACCCGCAGAAGATGATGAAGCAGATGCAGAAGATGCAGGAGGACATGCAGCGCGTGCAGATGGAGCTGCAGCAGGAGTCGGTGACCGCGTCCGCCGGAGGCGGGGCCGTCACGGCGCGGGTGAGCGGGGGCCTCGAGGTGTTGGAGATCACCATCGATCCCGAGGCCGTCGACCCCGAGGACGTGGAGCTGCTGCAGGACGTGATCGTGGCCGCGGTGAACGAGGCGATGCGATCGGCACAGCAGCTCGCGCAGGACCGCCTCGGCGCCATCACCGGTGGCCTCTCGGGCATGGGGCTCCCGGGGCTCTAGGACCGCCGCGCCGGAGTGCTCACACCCTCGATCGAGCGGCTTGTGGCCGAGCTGGCGCGCCTGCCCGGCATCGGCCCGCGCAGCGCCCAGCGCCTGGCCTTCCACCTGATGAAGGCGCCGCCCGAGCGGGCGCGCGCCCTCTCGGCCGCCATCGCCGACATGAGCGAGCGCCTGCGCCCGTGCTCGGTGTGCTTCAGCTTCGCGGAGGCGGAGCTGTGCCCGATCTGCGCCGACCCGCGGCGCGACCCCTCGCTGCTGTGCGCCGTCGAGGAGCCCTCGGCGATCCTCCCGATCGAGCGCACCCACGAGTACCGGGGGCGCTACCACGTGCTGGGCGGGGCGCTGTCGCCGATCGACGGGGTGGACCCCGAGGACCTGCGCGTGACCGAGCTCGTCGCGCGCATCGAGGCAGACGGCGTCGCCGAGCTGGTCATCGCCACCAACCCCACGATGTCGGGCGAGGCGACTGCCCTCTACCTGGCCGACCTCGTGCGGGGGAAGGTGCGCGTCACGCGGCTCGCCAGCGGCCTGCCGGTGGGCTCCGATCTCGAGCACGCCGACGAGCTCACGCTGGGGCGGGCGCTCCTCGGCCGGCGGGAGCTGTGAGCCGGCGCCTCATCTCGTCCTCGGGCCCGGCCGACGTCTCGGACGAGGCCGTCCGGGAGCTGCTGGGCGAGGAGGGGTTCGTCTGGCTGGACCTGCACCAGCCGGGGCCGGAGGACATGCCGTTGCGGCGCGACACGTTCCGGTTCCACCCCCTGGCCGTCGAGGACGCCGAGAAGTTCGGGC
>JAXIPH010000001.1:0-2417 GCA_045403035.1 Thermoleophilia bacterium
CGGCGCGTCGGCGATCTCGGCGAGGCGGATCGCACGGGAGGTCGCCTCCGCCTCGGCCCCCTCCGGCCGGGTGCGCGCGTGCCAGATCGGGTCGACGTCGCCGCGGGCGAGCGCCTGCTGCTGCAGCTTGGCGATCACGTCGCCGTTCTCTGCGTGCACCATGACCAGGACGCCCGCGTCGCGGGAGATCTGGAGGATCTCGAGCAGGTCCTCGTCGGGCATGAAGAGGGACGTGCCCTTGTAGGCCATGAAGACCTTGACGGTGCAGACGCCGCGCTCGGGAAGCGACGGGATCTCGGCCTTCACGGCCTCGGTGAGGTCGCAGATCGCGACGTGGAGGCCGTAGTCGATGTGCGTCTTCCCGAAGGCCTTCGCCTGCCAGTCGTCGATGGCGTCGCCCAGGCCGCGCCCCTCGTCCTGCAGGGCGAAGTCGACGATCGTCGTCGTCCCCCCGGCGACCGCGGCCGCCGTACCGGAGTCCCAGTCGTCGGCGGTGATCGTGCCGCCGAACGGCATGTCCATGTGCGTGTGGGCGTCGATGAAGCCCGGCATCACCAGGAGCCCGCTCACGTCGACGGTCTGCGCGGAGTCGTCCGGCACCGTGGTTCCGACCGCCGCGATGCGGCCGCCCCGGATCGCGACGTCGGCGTCGAATGTGCCGCTGGCCGTCACCACGGTCCCGCCGCGCAGATTCAGATCGCTCATGCTGCACCCCTCCTCGTCCGCGGTGCCGCCAGCCTACCGTGGGCGCCGGCCCGCGAGGTGTGGGGGGGCGGTCGTGCCGCGCACGGCCAGGGTCGTGGGGAGCGACGGCGCAGGCGGGAGCGGCCCCCCCTCCATCAGCGCGGCCAGCAATCCCCCGGCCAGCTCGCCCATCGGGAGGTACGGCACGAAGACGCTGGTGAGGTGGGCCCCCTCCGAGCCGGCCAGGTCGTCGATCCCGGCGACCGAGAGCTCCCGCGGGACCTCGACGCCGAGCCGGCCGGCGGCGTCGAGGGCACCCCAGGCGAGGCGGTCGGTGAGCGCCAGCAGGGCCGTGGGGCGTGGACGGGCTCCGAGGGCGACCCCGGTCGCTACATCGCCGTCGGCCCGGGAGGGCCCGGCGGCCTCATAGCTCACGAGCGCGCCCGCCGTCCCCCAGCCCTCACGGGCGCCCTCCAGGCGCTCGCCCGTCCCCGGTGGGCCGATGACCGCGAGCCGGGTGTGGCCGAGGCTCGCCAGGTGACGGGCCGCCTCGGCCGCCCCCTGGCCGAGCCGCGCGCGCACGCAGGGCACTCGCCCGGGCGCGGGGCCGCCCACGGCCACCGCGGGTCCACCCCCGCTCCAGGCGCGCGCGTCACCGAGGACGACCGTGCCATCGGCCGCGCCGGTGGAGTTGCCGGTGAGCAGCAGGGCGTGTCCGGCGCGGTCGCAGGCGCGCGCCAGTCCACGGGCCACGAGGGCGGCGGCGGGGTCGGCGAGCAGGGCCTCGGCCGAGCTCGGTCCCACCAGCGCAACCGCCCCGTGGCGACCGAGGCGGAGGGCCCGCGCGGCGGCGTGCGGCCCTGGATAGCCGAGGGCGGCCGCGGCTGCCAGCACCCGCTCCCGGGTCGCGGAGGCCACGCGGTCGGGCCGGTTGAAGGCGTAGGAGACGACCGCGATCGACACGCCGGCGGTGCGGGCCACGTCGCGGGCGGTGGGAGCCTTGCCGCTCATCTTGCTAAACGTTTAGCATGGCGGGCCCCATTTCCTGTCGCCGGACCCCGAGGAGGCGTCATGGCCGAGCTCGCCGCACCGCAGATGGTCGTCAACAGCCGGATGCTCTACACGAGTTGGATGCCGGCCGATCCCGAGGCCGTCGCGGCGCTCGTGCCCGCGGGCGGCCCGGCGCCTGCCGGGCCCGTCTACATGAACCAGTACGTGGTCGACTCGGACGACCAGACGTCCGGCTTCGGAGCGTACTCGCTGACCTACCTGGGCCTCGACATCGCCGGGATGATGGACCCCCAGGGGGTGATCCCGGCGCGCTACATGCTCTTCTACTTCAACTCGTCGGAGGTCATGCGGGGGTACACGGTGCGCGAGTACGACCTGCCGGCGGAGCCCGGAGCGACGAGCCTGGAGGTCGCCGACGGCACCGTGGTGGCCACGACCTCGCTGGACGGCACGCCGGTGATCCGCACGGAGGCCGGGATCGGCCCGGACATCCTGATGACCTTCTGCGGCCAGCTCACCTACGTGCGCCAGATGGCCGGCCGGTTCATGGCCGGGAACTTCCCGTTCATCGCCGAGCTCGCCGACGGCTTCGAGGTGCGCTCGGTCGAGTTCCTCGACCCGGGCCACCCCGTCTACGCGCTCCGGCCGGCCGACCCGCTCCAGGTGGTGGTGGAGGGGTCGTTCTACTCGCCGGACGACTCGTTCGTGTACCCCGGCGGCGT
>JAXIPH010000337.1:0-10482 GCA_045403035.1 Thermoleophilia bacterium
CCGGGGCGGCCGCCTGGGCGCAGAAGAAGGGCCCCTTCAGGTTGACCGCGAGCGCCGCGTCGACCTGCTCCTCCGTGGTCTCCTCGAACGCCGCCGAGAGGAAGTTGGCCGCCGAGCACACCAGCACGTCCACGCCCCCGAGGGCCGTCGCGGCCTCGGCCACGACTCGCCGGCCCCCCTCGGCCGACCCCAGGTCGCCGGCGACCAGCTCCGCGCGCACTCCGAGCGCCCGGCAGTCGGCCGCCGTCAGCTCGGCGGGACCGGCCGAGGAGCGGTAGTGAACGGCCACGTCCAGGCCCATGGCGGCCAGCTCCAAGGACAAGCGCCGGCCGATGCGCACGGCGCCCCCGGTGACCAGCGCCCGGCGCCCCGCCAGCGGGGACGTCAATCCGCTCCGAGCAACTCGGCCAGCCGCCGCGCCGCCCGGCCCCGGTGGGAGATCGCCGCCTTCTCCGGCCCGCTCAGCTCGGCCATCGAGCGCGGTCCCCCGTCGGGCAGGAACAGAGGGTCGTAGCCGAAGCCGCCCGAGCCCCGCAGCGCCGGGGCGATGGTGCCCGCGCAGACCCCGCAACCCACCAGCATGCGGTCGCCCGGCGCCAGGCCCACGAGCACGCAGACGAAGGCCGCGCCGCGATCCTCCACGCCGTCCAGCTCCTCCAGCAGGCGCCGGCAATTGTCCTCGTAGGTGGCGTCCGGCCCCGCGTAGCGGCTGCTGAAGACCCCCGGACGCCCGCCCAGGGCGTGTACGACCAGCCCCGAGTCGTCGGCGACCACGATCGCGTCCGGATCCGCCCGCTCGCGCAGGGCGGCGGCCTTGATCCAGGCGTTCTGGAACAGGGTCGTGCCGGTCTCCTCGGGGTCGAAGCCCTCGGGCGCGGCCTGCACCTCGGCGGGGGCCAGCAGCCCCTCGAGCTCGGCCACCTTGTCGAGGTTTGCCGTGGCCAGCACGATCCGGGTCACGCCGTCGCCATCCCCTGGGCCAGGGCCAGGGCGCGCATGCCGCCCTCGGCGAGATCGAGGAGCCCGTCGAGCTCGGCGCGCGAGAAGGTGGCGCCCTCCGCGGTGGCCTGCACCTCCACGAGGCGGCCGGCGCCCGTCATCACCACGTTCATGTCGGACGCCGCCCGCGAGTCCTCGACATAGGCGAGGTCGAGCAGCGGTACGCCGTCCACCACGCCCACGCTCACCGCGGCGATCGAGTCGCGCAGCGGCAGCGCCGGGATGGCCTCGCGCGCGACGAGCGCGGTCATGGCCTGGTGGAGGGCCACCCACGCGCCGCAGATGCTGGCGCAGCGGGTGCCGCCGTCGGCCTGGAGCACGTCGCAGTCGAGCCACACCGTCCGCTCCCCGAGCGCCTCCATGTCGACCACCGCCCGCAGCGAGCGGCCGATCAGGCGCTGGATCTCCGTGGTGCGCCCGTCGGGGCGCCCGCGGCTCACGTCGCGCGCCTTCCGCTCGCCGGTGGAGGCGGGCAGCATCCCGTACTCGGCGGTCACCCAGCCGCGCCCGCGCCCACGCATCCACGGGGGCACGGCCTCGTCCACGGAGGCGGTGCAGATCACCCGCGTGCGCCCCACCGAGATCAGGGCGCTCCCGTGGGCGGTCTCCACGAAGCCCGGGAGGATGTCGATCGCCCTGAGCTCGTCCGGGCGGCGTCCGTCGGCTCGCACGGGGGCAGACTAGTACGATCGCTCGGATGCCCCACGGCCCCGAGGATCTGGCCGCCGCGCTGGCCGAGGCCGGGCACGCGGTGGTGCTCACGGGCGCCGGCGTCTCCACCGAGAGCGGCATTCCCGACTTCCGGTCGGCCGACGGCCTGTGGCAGAGGTACGACCCCATGGAGGTGGCCTCGATGTCCACCTTCCTGAGCGAGCCGCAGCGCTTCTGGAGCTTTCACCGCCCCCGGATCGACATGCTCGCCGGGGCCCAGCCCAACGCCGCCCACCGCGCCGTGGCCGAGCTCGAGCGGCGCGGCATCGTGAAGGCCGTCATCACCCAGAACATCGACGGGCTGCACGCCCGCGCCGGCAGCCCCGACCCCATCGAGGTACACGGAGCGCTCGACCGAGGCGTCTGCCTGAGCTGCGAGGCCCGCGTGAGCATGGACGAGTTGGTCGCCCGCGCCGATGCCGCCGACGACGGCGTGCCCCTCTGCGGGTGCGGGTTCCCCCTGAAGAGCGGGGTGGTGCTCTTCGGCGAGGCGCTCCCGGGCGAGGCGATCGAGGCCGCCCATGCGCACGCCGAGCGCGCCGACCTGATGCTCGTCATCGGCAGCTCGCTGCTGGTTGCGCCGGTCAGCGAGCTGCCGCGGATCGTGCTCGAGCGCGGCGGCACGCTGGCGATCCTCACCGAGAGCGAGACCCCGTATGACGGGGCGGCCCAGGTGCGGCTGCGGGGGCGGGCCGCCGTGCAGATGACGCAGACGCTGACGGCGCTCGACCGGCTGCCCTGACATCCCCGGAAGGGAAGGTCCGCCGGTCCACAACGCGTGTCGATTTCACCGTCCCTCGTTCGTCGCGTCGACAGAATCGAGCAAGGAAGGCGACGCGCCCCACAGGCGATCAGAGCAAGGAGACGACCACGATGCGCAAGCTCGTCGAATCGACGTTCGTGACCCTCGACGGCACCATCTCGGCCCCGCAGGTCTGGGGCCCCCCGTATTGGGACGATGAGCACGGCGCCTACGCCCACAGGCTGCTCCTCGCGGCGGATGCCCTCCTGCTGGGCCGCGAGACCTACGAGGGCTTCGCCGCGGCCTGGCCATCCCGGAGCGGTGAGGTCGCGGACCGGATCAACAGCCTCCCCAAGTACGTCGCCTCGACCAGTCTCACCCAGACCACCTGGAACGCCACCCTCATCACCGGGGATGTCGCCGACGCGGTCGCGGCGCTCAAGCAGCAGCCCGGCAAGGACATCCTGAAGTACGGCACCGGCCGGCTCGACCGCACGCTGATGCAGCACGGCCTCGTCGACGAGTTCCACTTCTGGGTGTTCCCCGTCATCGCCGGGAGCGGTCAGGGTTTCCTCGAGGGGATCGAGACGACCCACCTGAAGCTCGTCGATACGACGACCTTCCGCAGCGGCATCGTCGTCCTCACCTACGCCCCCGGATAGCGGGGGATCGGGCCCGAGGGGGCCCTTACCGGGCGCGAGACCCCGTACGACGAGGTCGGTCGGCTGCGGCTCCCCGCCCGTGGAGCCACCCGTCGAGGTCCGTGGCCGCCAAAGGCCGGCCCAGGAAGAACCCCTGCGCGATGTCGCACCCCCAAGCGCGAAGCCGCTCCAGCACCTCGGACGACTCCACACCCTCGGCCACGACGCGCAGGCCGAGGTTGTGCCCCAGCTCGATGGTCGATCGCACGATCAGCTCGTCGTCGGGCCGGCTCTCCACCTGGAGCACGAAGGCCTTGTCGATCTTGAGCTCGTGCACGGGCAGGCGCCCCAGATACGCCAGCGAGGAATAGCCGGTTCCGAAGTCGTCGACGGAGAGGGCGATCCCCATCTCGTCGAGGAGCTCGAGGACCCTCACCGCCCGCACCGGGTCGGTCATCATCGAGCCCTCGGTGATCTCCAGGCCGAGGAGCCGGGCCGGGACTCGCTGCTTGGCCAGAAGCCGGGCGACATCGGTGACGAAATCGGCATCCAAGAGGCTCGGCACGGCCAGGTTGACGGAGACGGCCAGCTCCCGGTCGCGATCGAGCCAGCGGCGGCACTGGCCGAGCGCCGACTCGAGCACCCAGAGGGTGAGGGGACGCATGAGACCCGTGTGCTCGGCGAGCGGGATGAACTCGCCGGGGGCGAGGAGGCCGCGCTCGGGGTGCATCCAGCGTACGAGGGCCTCGACGCCCGCCACGGCGTCGGTCCGGAGGTCGACCTTCGGCTGATAGTGAAGGACGAACTCGTCCTCGCTCACGGCGAGCCGCAGCTCGCCGCCGAGGGCCAGGCGCCGGGGGTCGTAGGGGTCGCGCTCGGGCGCGTAGGTTGCGACGCCGGTGTGCTGCTCCTTGGCCTCGTACATGGCGATCTCGGCGCGCTGGAGGAGGATGTCGGCATCCCGGCCGTGCAGGGGGAAGTGGGCGATCCCCACGCTGGCCTCCGTCGCCGCCGTGAGTCCCGGGAGCTGGAACGGCTCCTCCAGGACCCGCCGCAGTCCCTCCCCGACCGCCTGAGCGCCGGCGGCATCCATGTCGGGCAGGAGTAGGGCGAACTCGTCGCCCCCCATCCGGGCCACCGTGTCACTGGCCCGCAACGCCCCCCGCAGGCGCGGACCCAGCGCGCACAGGAGCCGGTCGCCGGTGGCGTGGCCCAGCGTGTCGTTGACCTCCTTGAAACGATCGAGGTCGACCACCATCACGGTCAGCGGGGTCGCGTGGCGCTCGGCGAGCCGCACGGCCTGCTGCACGCGGTCCCGGAACAACGTCCGGTTGGGCAGCCCGGTGAGCGGATCGTGCAGGGCCAGGTGCTCGTTGCGCCGCACGGCGCGGACGAGCAACGAGGTGAAGAAGGCGAGCAGGCACAGGCCGATCCCGAAGGCCACGGGAGTGCCCCAGAGAACGATCGCCTCGACCCTGTCGAGGCGCCGGAGAGCGGCCAGGGCCTCGCTCCGGTGCTCGGCCGCCTCCTCCTGCACCAGTTCCTCGGCACGCTCGAACTGCGGATCACCCTCCCGCTCGTCGATGGCCCGGGCGCGGGCGTGCTGGCCGCGGTCCACCGCCACGAAGACCCGGCGGACCGCCGAGAGATAGGCCGCGTGGTGGTCGAGCACCCTGCCGAGAAGGCCCACGTGCTCGGCGTCCTCGACCCCCCTGGCGGTCATGATCGCGTCGGCGAACTCCTCGGCGGCGAGTCGGTGCAGGGTCAGCGCCTCGAGACTCGGGTCGAGGCGATACCGGTGCTCGGAGGCCTCCTCAGCGCCGATCGCGTAGCGCGCTCTCTCGTACGATTCGCTCAGCGTGATCGCGCGAGCGCTTGCGTCCCCCGCCCGGGTGGTGGTGACGGCCGCCCAGATGGAGAAGGCGGCCAGGAAGCCGAGGACGGTGGCGAGGCCGATGGGGGCCCAGCGGGCCGGGGTGGTGGTGCGCTTGCCGATGAGCGGAGCTCTCTTCCCGGCAGGTGTGCCACGACGCGTAAGAGCCCGGACGCCTGCTGTTTCCGAGACGGCTTTACCATCGGCCTCCGGCGGGCCCGGCTTGATCAGCGCGTCCCCGCGAGCGCATCCCGGACGACGCCCTCAGGCGGGCATCCAGAGCGCGTCGTGGCCCAGCGGGGTCTTGGTCGCCCGCCCCTCGGCCACCAGCCGCAGGAGCGCGGTCTCGGCCCCGGTGCGATCGAGGGCGTCGTTGCCGTGCACCAGCAGGGCCGCGACCTCCTGGGTGGTGAGGCCCTCGGGGTACCGCCGCAGGAGCGGCTCCGGGCCGTCGGGCGGCGGCTCGCGGCGCAGCGCCGGGTCGAGGTTGGCCACCAGGACGTCGTACGCCTCGACCGGCTGCCAGCCGCCGGCCTCCAGGCGCCGTCCGCCGGCCTCCAGCACCACCGAGGGCGCCGTGTACCGGACGGCGCCGTCGGTGTCGGCGGCCTTCCCCTGCAGATGCGTCGCCGAGCCGGCCGCGGTCCGGGCCTCGGCGTGGTCGCGCTCGTAGGCCTCGGTCACCTCCGGGTCGTCGAGGCGGGCGATGAGCGCGTCCGCGTCCACGCCGGGCACGCCGTGCAGCGCGGCGGCCAGCAGGCCGTCGTCGTCCAGCAGCAGCGGCGAGGTGAAGTTGGCCAGCTGGAGGGCGCGGAGCACCCGCCACTCGCTGCCCGGGTCGGCGAGGCGCGCTGCCACGATCGCCCGGCAGCCGCGCGCGGTGGCGCCCACCCGGGCCTTCGGGACGAGCGAGAACGGCATGCCGAAGCGGTCCCGGAATGCGATCTGATTCTCCACCACGCGCCCGGGCGTGTAACCGCGGGCCAGGTACTGCTCGGCTCTCTCGGTGAGCCCGATCACCACGATCCGCCAGGAGATCTGGTCTCCGTAGCGCCAGTCGATCACGCGCAGCGCGGGCAGCGCCGAGTACGCCCAGGGGCAGCCCGGGTCGGTGTGGAGGGTGGCGGAGACGGCGGGCGGCACGAGACCTTTCTGGTCGGTCCCCGACCATAGGCCCGCCGGGCCGGACGCGCCCTCAGCGGGCCAGCAGCCGCACCTCCGCGGCCCGGAATCCGCCCGGGCGCCGGCTCCCGGTCTCCGCCGTGACGATGTACCGCCCCGCACCCAGCAGGCGCGCGAGGGCGGCACGTGGGACCCTCACCGTGTTCGCGCCCCGGCGCCCCGCCACCGTGAACGCCGCCAGCGCGCGACCGCCGAAGGGGCGCCGCAGGGCGATGACGACCCGGCCCGCCTTGGTGAGCGGGAACCTCAGGCACAACCTCCCCCCCGGGCGCAGCGTTGCCGGGCTCGGCCGCAGGGCGCCGTTCAGCACCGGGGGCGCGACCGCCTGGTAGGACGCGGCGTACAGCGGCTTCGAGGTGTTGCTGGGGTTCCAATTCCAGGCCACGACCAGGTCGCCGGCCGCGTTGGATCCCATCTGGGTCACCTGCTGGCGGTAGCCCGGGTCGATGCGCAGCGGCGCGCGGGCCCATGTCCGCGAGCCGGCCGCGCGGCGGAAGACCAGGAGGTCGTCGAACCCGGACGTCGTGCCGGCCACCACCACGTCGCCCGTCCGCGTGACCAGCAGGCCCACGAGGCAGCAGGCGCTCGCGGGCGGCCCGGGGATGCGCCGCCACGCGCCGCCCGAGGCGGCGCGGACGGCCACCGAGATGCGCCCGCCGGCCCCGGCACTGCCCGCGGCGACGGTCCCTCCCCCGGCGGCGGCGGCCACCACGGGCGCGGGCACGGAGGCCAGGGGGCGGGCCGGCCCCCATCGCGACGCGCCCGAGCGGTGGTCGGAGATGAAGGTGCGCCCGCCGAAGGTCCCCAGGCTCCACGCCACCACGGCGTCGCCCTCGAGATCGAGTGCGGCGCTCGAGGGGGCCGCCCTGCCGACCGGCCCGGGAAGGGTGAGCGTCCTCGCGAAGGGCAACGGGGCGTGGGTGAGCGACGCCTGGCGCGACGCCGCCCGGATGCGGGCGCGGCCGGCCGGGCCGCGCGCCCACACCACCACGGCGTCGCCGACCTCGCTCGCCGCGACGATCGGCCCCGAGGGCGTCGAGCCGGGGGCCTCGAGGCGCTTGGGGGCCCGCCAGTCGCCGAAGCGCCCGCGCAGCGCGGCGAACACCGCGCCGTCCTGGGTGATCCAGGCGGCGAGGGCCTCGCCGTCGTCCATCAGGACGACCTGGGCTGCGCGGGTGCCGGTCGCGAGGGTCCGCGGGGCCGACCAGCCGCCCGGGTCCTGGCGCGACGCCGTGCCGAAGGAGGAGACCACCAGGGAGCTCTCGGGGTCGAAGCCGCGGCGCCAGCCGACCGCGTTGCCCGAGGCGTTGATCGACACCTCGCGCAGCCCCGCCGGCAGCTCGGAGGGCTCCGGCGCCCGCCACGGGCCGTCCGGGATGCGCCGCACGCTCCGCTCGAAGGTGGGCGCGTCGTCCTCGCCGAAGCCGGGCGTGTCGCCGTAGAGCACCTGGGGCCCGCCGCCCGCCCCGCGCCCGAACCCCACGCCGCGCAGGTCCCCGCCGTGCGAGAGCAGGTCGCTCTGCAGCCAGCCGGGCGCCGCCTGCGCCGGGGCCGGGAGGGCGGCTGCGAGGAGCGCGATCGAGACCATGCGACGCCACGTCCGTGCAGACACGAGGGGACCTCGGGTTCCGGGAGGCCCGATCCTAGCCCCGGCGGATAGGGTGCGCCGATGCCAACGACGGCGTTCGTCTACGGCCCTCACCTGCAGGCCTACAACCCCAGCGACGACGCCGAGCGGGCGCTGCGCCGCGAGCTCGGCATCGAGCTGCTTCGGGCCTACGGGCTGCTCGACCGGCCGGACGTGAACTGCATCGTCCCCCGCCTCGCGACCGACGACGAGATCCGCTCGGTCCACGACCCGGCGTACGTCAACGCGGTGAAGCGCTACAGCGGGAACCCCGCGCTGGCAGGGGAGCCCGCCGCGTCGATGTGGGGCTTCGCCGACGGCGACACCCGGGCGCGGCCCGGGATGCACGAGGCCGCCGCCGCCGCGTGCGGCGCCTCGCTCACCGGGGCGCTGGAGATCTGGGAGGGCCGCGCGCTGCAGGCATTCTGCCCCGCCCCCGCGGGCCTGCACCACGCCATGGTCAACCGGGCGTCCGGGATGTGCATCTACAACGACGCGGCCGTGGCGATCCGGGCCCTGCTCGACCGGGGCGCCGAGCGGATCGCCTACATCGACGTCGACGCGCACCACGGCAACGGCGTGCAATGGATCTTCTACGAGGACCCGCGGGTGCTCACGTGCTCGGTGCACGAGAGCGGCAGGTACCTGTACCCGGGCTCCGGCGGCCTGGATGAGCGCGGCGTGAGCGACGGCGAGGGCACCTCGGTGAACGTACCGCTGCCGCCCTACGCGGGCGACGAGCCCTACCTGCGCGCGGTGGAGGAGGTCGTCGCTCCGGCCGTGCGCCGCTTCCGTCCCGACGTCCTGGTGTCGATGACGGGGGTCGACCCGCATCACACCGACCCGATGGCGCACCTCCAGGTGACGACCGCCGCCTTCCGGCGGCTGAACGCCGCCATGCGCGACCTGGCCTTCGACGCGGCCCGGGGGCGCTGGCTCGTGGTGACCGGCGGCGGCTACAACATCGATCTGCTCGCGCGACTGTGGGCGTACCTCTTCGCCGAGATGCTGGAGGTCGAGCTTCCCGAGGAGCTGCCGGCGGAGTGGCTCGCGCTGGCCAAGGAGCGCACGGGCCGGGATTTCATGCCCCGGCTGTCGGGCGACTGGCCCCTGGAGATCGATGCCGGCGCGCGCGCCCGGGCCGACTCCGAGGCGCACGAGACCATCGACGCCGCCCGCTCCCTGCACGGCCTATGAATCAGATCCGCTGGTCCAGCCAGGAGATGACCGCGTCGGCCAGGTCCGCGTCGCATCCGGTGAAGACGTGGTCGGCTCCCAGCACCGTGTGCAGGAGCACGCTCGGGCAGTCGCCCTGCCGCGCCAGGGCCTCGAGCTCGGCCCCCTCCGACGTCTGCACCAGCTCGTCGTCGCCGGCCTGGATCACGGCCAGCGGGACCGTGACCTCGCCCACCCGCAGGCGGGACTCGGCGTGCGGAGCGCGCGGCCCCCGCGAGAACCACCAGGAGCGGTAGGTCCAGATCTCGCCGTCGAGCGGCCCGTCGCCGAAGCCGCGGCCCCGCCGGACGAGGAAGATGCGGTCGTTGCGCGCCGACTCGTAGTTGGGCGCGAGGCGAAGGTGGACCCGCTCGACCATCTCGTCATAGCCCGGGTCGGCGCCGAAGTGGCTCCACCGCAGGCGCAGGGCGGATGGCAGCGAGGCGGGATGCGCCAGGGTGCACACGCCCACCACGTCGAGCGGCCGGCGCAGCGCCTGGTAGTGGGTGACCATCGTCGCCCCCATGCTGAAGCCGAGGAGCACGATGCGGCGGAACCCCCGCCGGCGCAGGACGGCCAGGGCCGCGTCGATGTCGAGGGGCGTGCGGTGCATCAGCCCGCCGCCGAAGATGACGCCGTAGTTGGCCATCCGCGTGTTGGTGGTCATGACCGTGAAGCCCGCGTGCGACAGCGCGAAGGCCACCCGCCGCGGAACGCCCGAGACGTAGTTGCCCAGCGAGCCGTGCACCACCAGCACGGCCAGGCGGCGGCGCCGCTCCTCCCCCACGCGCGGCAGGAACACCATGCCGTCCCAGCGCTTGCCGTCCTCGGTACGGGACACCACCAGGTCCACGGCCAGGTCCCGGTCGTCGGCGCCGAAGGCCGGGCGCCGGGCACGCCCACCGCGATGCGGGATCCTCCCCACCCGTCCTCCTACGCGCGCTCGCGGAGCCAGGACACCACCGCGTCCCGGGCGGCGATCTCGCCCCCGTCGAAGGTGTGGCCCACGCCCTCGATCGGCACGACCGTCACGTCGCGGTTGCCCGCGGCGCGGGCGACCGCGGCCAGCCGTTCCGCCTCCTCGTAGCCCACCACCTCGTCGGCGGTGCCCTGCACGAGCAGGATCGGCGCCCGCACCTGGCCGATCTGGCGGTGGGCCATGGCCGCCACGGCGGCCGGCCCGCGCGAGTGCCACCAGGTGCGGTAGGTGTAGACCTCGCTGTCGCGGGGCGTCTCGGAGGGACCGCGGCTGCGCTCCACCAGGAACAGGCGATCGCGCTCCGGGGCGTCGGGATCGTCGCCGATGGCCTCCTCCACGATGCGCGTCAGCTCCTCGTAGGGCGGCTGGGCGCCGAAGCGGTCGGCGCGCTCGCGCATCGACTGGGGCAGGCCCCACGGGTTGCCCAGGCAGACCAGGGCCCGCAGGTCGGGCAGGTGATGGGTGGCCGCGTACCGTGTGGCGAGGGTCGCCCCGCTCGAGTACCCGGAGAGC
>JAXIPH010000190.1:0-6068 GCA_045403035.1 Thermoleophilia bacterium
CGCAGGTGTGCGAGGCGCCCGCCGTGATCGCCCGGGCCGTCCGCCCGGGCCCGAGATTGACGGGGGGCGCGGCGGCCGGGGTGAAGACGTTGCTCTTGTTGCCGTAGCCCAGGCGGCCGTTCTCACCGAAGCCCCAGCAGCGCACCGTGCCGTCGTCCAGGATGGCGCAGGTGTGGAAGTCGCCGGCCACGATGGCGCGGGCGTCGCGTCCGGGACCGAAGTTGAGCGGCCCGGCGGCCGCCGGCGCCAGCACGTTGCCGTCGTTCCCGTAGCCCAGGCGCCCCGCCACGCCCTTGCCCCAGCAGCGCACCGTGCGGTCTGCCAGGACCGCGCAGGTGTGCTCCTCGCCGGCGTCGATGTACCCGCCCTGCGCGGCGCGGACGGCCGACGACGCCTGCTCAGCCGAGGCGCGAGAGACGAGGGGGCTGAAGAGGCCGAGCAGGACGACCACGAGGACGGCCAGCCATACCCACCGGACGAGGGTTTGGGTCACTTGGGATCTTCGTACCACAGTGGTACGGGGCACGTCACCATCCATGGCAAGGCATGGCAAGGCGTCTCAATTCCGGCGGCCGAGCCGCCGATCGCCAGCCTACGCACTACAATCGGCGGCCGTGCCGGACCCGCTCGTGATCCGTCCCGCCGAGCCCGGCGACGCGGCCGCCATCGGGGCGATCTACGACGAGGCCGCGGCCAGCGGGCTCGCCACGTTCGCCACCGGGCCGCACCCCGCGAAGGAGCGCCGTGCGTGGCTCGCCGGCCGTGGGGCGAGGGCCCCGGTCTGGGCCGGAGTGCTGGAGGGCGAGGTGGTCGCGTGGTCGGCGCTCGCCCCCTTCTCCCATCGCGAGTGGTACGCGGGGGTCGCGGAGTACACGGTCTACGTGGCGGCCCGCCACCAGGGGCGCGGGGTGGGGCGGCGGATGCTGCAGGCGCTGGTGCGCGATGCGCCGGCATTCGACTACTGGAAGCTGGTGGGGATGATCCTGCCCGAGAACACCGCCGGGCTGGCGCTCGCCCGCGGGGAGGGCTTCCGCGTGGTGGGGACCCATCGCGCCCACGGCCGGCGCGAGGGGCGGTGGCGCGACGTCGCCATCGTCGAGCTCCACCTGGACCAGGCTCGCACGGGCAACGCCTCGGACGGCCTGCCAGAATCAGACGCGCCGGCCCCCGCGACAAGGTGACGCAGATGGCCAAGGCACGAACCCGCCGCGACGCCCCGCTGCGGCCGGAGACCGACCTCATGCGAAGCATGTTCGAGTCGATGTGGCTCATCCGCCGCTTCGAGGAGCGCGCGGCCGAGGAGTACATGAAGGGCCGCATCGGCGGTTTCCTGCACCTCGCCATCGGCGAGGAGGCCGCGGTCGTGGGCTCCATCGCCGCCCTGCGCCCCACGGACCCCATCACGTCGACGTACCGCGAGCACGGCCAGGCGCTGGCGCGGGGGTCCGACCCCGGCGCGGTCATGGCGGAGCTCTTCGGGCGCTCGACCGGCCTCTGCGGCGGCCTCGGCGGCTCCATGCACCTCATGGACAAGGAGCGTCATTTCTACGGTGGCTACGGCATCGTGGGCGGATCGATCCCCCTGGCCGTGGGCCTGGGGCTGGCGATCGCCTATCGCGAGGAGACCTCGGTGGCGATGGCGATGTTCGGGGACGGGGCGGTCAACCAGGGCGTCCTGGCCGAGTCGATGAACATGGCCGAGCTCTGGAACCTGCCGGTGATCTTCTTCGTGCTGAACAACCAGTACGGCATGGGTACCGCGGTGGAGCGCGCCTCGGCCGAGACCGACCTGTTCCTGCGCGCCGAGGCGTTCGGGATGCCGGCGCGCCAGGTCGACGGCATGGACGTGATGGCGGTGCACGCCGCTGTGTCGGAGGCGGCGCGCCTGGCCCGTGACGAGCGCCAGCCGAGCATGATCGAGGCCATCGCCTACCGCTACCGGGGCCACTCGATGAGCGACCCGGACACCACGCGCGAGGGGTCCGAGAAGGAGCGCTGGCAGGCGCGCGACCCCCTGGTGACCTTCGAGCGGGTGCTGCTGGGCGAGGGGGTGCTCACCCGCGAGGACGCCGACGCCGTGCGAGTGCGGGCCGAGGAGGCCGTCGCCGCCGCCGCCGCGTTCGCCGAGGAGAGCCCCGAGGTGCCCGAGTCGGAGCTCGCGCGCCATCTCTACGCGGACCCCTGGAGCGACGACCCGCGGGGCGGGGCGGCGATGCCGACGTGACCACGGCGAAGACGGCCCCGAAGGGCGCCCCGGCCGCGCCCAAGCCGATCTCCTACCGCGAGGCGCTGACCCAGGCGATGCGCGAGGAGATGGAGCGCGACCCCGACGTGTTCATCATCGGGGAGGACGTGGGGCAGTACGAGGGCGCGTTCAAGGTCACGCGCGGCCTGCTCCGCGAGTTCGGCGAGCGGCGGGTGGTGGACACCCCGATCTCCGAGGCCGGCTTCGTGGGCATCGGCATCGGTGCCGCGATGGCGGGGCTGCGCCCCGTGATCGAGCTGATGACGGTCAACTTCTCGATCGTCGCGATGGACCAGATCATCAACAACGCCTCCAAGGTGCGGTACATGTTCGGGGGCCAGGTGTCCTGCCCGATCGTCATCCGGATGCCCGGCGGCGCCGGCCACCAGCTGGCCGCCCAGCACTCCCACTCGCTGGAGGCGTGGTACTCCCACGTCCCCGGCCTCAAGGTGGTGTGCCCCGCGACGCCCCACGACGCCAAGGGGCTGCTGAAGGCCTCGATCCGCGACGACGACCCGGTGATCTTCCTGGAGAGCGAGGGCCTCTACGCCAAGAAGGGCCCCGTCGGCGGGCCCGACGAGCTGGTGCCCCTGGGTCGTGCGGCGGTGCGGCGACGGGGTGACGACTGCACCGTGGTCGCCATCTCCCGCATGGTCTGGACCGCCCTGTCGGCCACCGACGCCCTGGCCAAGGACGGCATCGAGTGCGAGGTGATCGACCCGCGCTCGCTGCGCCCACTGGACCTCGAGACCATCGCGACCAGCGTCCGCCGCACCGGCCGCGCGGTGATCGTGGAGGAGGGCTGGCCCGAGTGCGGGGTGGCGGCCAACCTGGCCACGCGGATCTACGAGTCGTGCTTCGACTGGCTCGACGCGCCCGTCGAGCGCGTGAGCGCCGCCGACGTGCCCATGCCCTACGCGAAGAATCTGGAGCAGTTCGCCCTGCCCTCGCCTCCCGACGTGATCGCGGCGGTGCAACGCCTGGTGAGCACGAGGGGGAAGGCCTGACATGGCGGAGTTGCTGATGCCCAAGCTCAGCGACACGATGGAGGAGGGCACCGTCCTCCAGTGGCTCGTGGCCGACGGCGAGGCCGTGACCAAGGGACAGCCCCTGGTCGAGATCGAGACCGACAAGGCCACGATGACCGTCGACGCCCCCGAGGAGGGCACCCTCCACGTCATCGCGGCCGAGGGCGACGCGCGCGCCGTGGGCGAGCCGATCGCGGAGATCGGCGGGGCGGCCGCCGCCGCGCCGGCAGCCGCGGCCCCCGAGCCCGCGGCCGCGGAGGTGACCGAGGAGGCCGAGGAGGACTCCTCCACCGGCATCCCCACCGCCGACGACGGGACCGCGTCGGAGATCGGCGCCGAGATCGGGTCGGAGGAGACATACCCGGGCGCGAGGGCGGCCGACGAGGCCGATGGGGCCGACGCCCCGGGCGAGGTGGTGGAGCCCGTCGGCGTGGAGGAGACCCCGCCGGCGCCGGCGCGCGCGAACGGCGGACGGACGAAGGCCTCCCCCCTCGCCCGGCGCCTGGCCGGAGAGCTCGGGGTGGACATCGCGACGGTGCGCGGGACCGGCCCGGACGGCCGCATCGTGCGCGCCGACGTGGAGGCGGCGGCACGGGGGGACGCATCGTCCGTGCGGGCGGCGGCCCCCGCCGCGCCCGCCCCGGCTCGCGAGGCGCCCGCCCCGAGCGCGCCGCCGTCCCCACCGGCCCCCGCCCCCGGCGAGCGCATGCCCCTCTCGCGCCTGCAGCGCACGGTGGCCCAGCGCATGGTCGCGTCCACGACCGAGGCGCCGCAGTTCGCGCTCCAGCGCGACGTCGATGCCGTCGAGCTCCTCGCCCTGCGCCGCCAGCTGGTGGAGGCGGCGCCCGAGGGAGAGGGTCCCAGCGTCAACGATCTGGTCGTGAAGGCCGTGGCGATCGCCGCCGCCGAGCGGCCCGAGGCCGTCAGCCGCTTCGACGGCGACGCCCTGGTGCGGCCGTCGGGCATCCACGTGGGCATCGCGGTGGCCGTGGACCGCGGGCTGCTGGTTCCGGTGGTCCGCGACGCCGACACCAAGGGGGTGGGGAGGATCGCCGCCGAGACGCGCGACCTGGCCGCGCGCTGCCGCGACGGCAGCATCAAGCCGCACGAGCTCGAGGGCAGCGTGATCTCGATCTCGAACCTGGGGATGTTCGGCATCGACCGCTTCACGGCGATCATCAACCCGCCCGAGACGGCGATCCTGGCCGTGGGTCGGGCGGCGCCGCGGGCCGTGGTCCGCGACGGGGCCGTGGTCGCGCGCGCCACCATGACGCTCACCCTGTCGATCGACCACCGCGCGGTCTACGGCGCCGACGGCGCCCGTTTCCTCGGCCGCGTCACCGAGCTGCTGGAGCGCCCGGGCGCGCTGGTCCTCTAGGGCCGAGATGCGCCCGGGACGGCTGGTCCGCAGCGAGCTCGTCGGCTACCGCGAGGCCTGGGAGGCACAGCGCCGGCTCGCCGCCGCGCGGGCCTCGGGGGCGATCCCCGACGTGCTGTGGGTGCTCGAGCACCCGCCCACCTTCACCACCGGGCGCCACGGGCGGCGCGAGGATCTCTTCCTCGACGACGCCGCGCTGGCCGCGGCCGGGGCCGAGGTGGTCGCGACGGACCGCGGCGGCCAGATGACCTGGCACGGCCCGGGCCAGAGCGTGCTCTACGCGATCTGCGACCTGCGCCCCGCACGCCGGGTGCGCGGCTTCGTGGCGGCGCTGGTCGGGGCGATGGGCGAGGCCGCGGCCGTGCCCGGCGCGACACCTGACGACGACGCGATGGGCCTCTACGTGGACGGGCGAAAGCTCGGGAGCGTCGGCATCCGCGTGCGATCGGGCATCTCCACGCACGGGCTCGCGCTGAACCGTGAGCCCGACCTCGACTGGTTCCGGCTGATGACCGCCTGCGGCGCTCCGGACGTCGCGGCCACCTCCATCGCCGCGGAGGGTGGCGACCCGGACCGCGGGCGGGTGGAGGCCGCCCTCGCCACGGCGCTCGCCCGACGCCTTGACCTGGACCTGGAGCCCGCCTCCCTCGAGGAGATCGCGGGCAGCCCGCTCGCGCCGGCGCCCCGGATGTAATCGGCGGGGCGGGGGGCGGTCGGGCGGAAGGCCCCACGCGGGCCGGAGCGGGACGCGCGGTCGAGGCCCGGATCACCCGTATTGGGTATCGGAATCGGGCCAGAAGTGCCTCTTTCTATACGGATGGCACTGGGTGAACCCGCCGAACAGCGGTGAGCGGCCGCAGGAAACCTCGACTCCCGTCCCGTAGTGCTCGATTCGCCAAAAGGGTTAGGTCCATTGTCCGGGGCGTGTCGACCTCGGACCCTGCCTCCACCGTCGAACGCCCGGCCCGTCGGAGGAGCGTCCCGTCTCTCTGACCGAGGAGGGGCCGTGCACCGATCACTTCCCGCGGGCCCGGTTCTCAGCGGCGACGGGACGCACGCCGGCGAGTCGGGCCCGGTGTGGGTCTGCGTGCCGACCTACAACGAGATCGAGCACGTCGAGCGGCTCGTCGTCGCGGTCCTCGGCGTCTTCGACCGGGTCGCAATCGATGGACGGGTGCTGATCATCGACGACGACTCACCCGACGGCACCGGGCGGGCCGCCGACGCCCTCGTGCGCCGCGACGCCCGTGTCGAGGTGCTCCACCGCGCCCGGAAGGAGGGTCTTGGGCGCGCGTACCTCGACGGCTTCCGGCGCGCGCTCGACGGGGGTGCCGCCTTCGTGGTCGAGATGGACTGCGACTTCTCCCACGAGCCCGATGCGCTGCCCGACCTGCTTGCGCAGGCGCGTGATGCCGAC
>JAXIPH010000198.1:0-4626 GCA_045403035.1 Thermoleophilia bacterium
TCAACCCCGTCGTGCCGATCGAGGAGACCGTCGGGGCGATGGCCGAGATGGTGAAGGCGGGATACGTTCGCCACATCAGCCTCTCCGAGGTCGGGGCGGACACGCTGCGCCGGGCCCACGCGGTGCACCCCATCGCCGACCTGCAGATCGAGTACTCGCTCATCTCGCGCGGGATCGAGGCCGAGATCCTGCCCACCTGCCGCGAGCTCGGCGTGGGCGTGACCGCCTACGGCGTCCTCTCGCGCGGCCTGCTCAGCGGCCACTGGTCGAGGGAGCGCGCCGGAGCGCCCGACTTCCGAAGTCACCTGCCCCGCTTCAGCGGCGAGAACCTCGACCGCAACCTCTCGCTCGTCGAGGCGCTGCGGGCGCTGGCCACCGCGCGGGGCGCAACGGTGGCACAGGTGGCGATCGGCTGGGCCCTCTCCCGGGGTCCGGACATCGTGCCCCTGGTCGGCGCGCGCCGGCGCGACCGGCTGGCCGAGGCGCTGGGGGCGCTCGAGCTCGATCTCACCGCGGACGACCTGGCGCGGATCGAGCGCGCGGTGCCGGCCGGGTCCGCCGCGGGCGATCGCTACGACGAGCATCAGATGGCCTTCCTGGACAGCGAACGGGGCTAGGCTTCCGCGGCGTGCCCGCGGAACCGCTGACATCCGACCGCATCCTCGACGCGGCGGAGGCCGTCCTGCGCCGCTACGGGCCGGCAAAGGCCACCGTGGTCGACGTGGCCCGTGCGCTTGGGGTCAGCCACGGCAGCGTCTACCGGCACTTCCCCAGCAAGGCGGCGCTGCGGGACGCGGTTGCCGAGCGGTGGCTCCACGGCATCGCGGCGCCGCTCGCGGTCGTGGCCGCCGAGGAGGGCCCCGCTCCGGAGCGCCTGCGCCGCTGGCTCGATCTCCTCATCGCGTCCAAGCGGACCAGGGCCAACGACGACCCGGAGCTCTTCGCCACCTATGTGGCGATCGCAGCGGAGGCGGGCGACGTGGTGAGGGCGCACGTCGACGCCCTTGCCGAGCAGCTGGCCCGGATCGTCGCTGACGGGATCGCGCGAGGCGAGCTCGCGTCCACGGACCCGGCCGTCGCGGGACGGGCCGTGCTCGACGCGACCGCCCGCTTTCATAATCCGGTCCACGCGCCGGAGTGGTCCGACCCGGACATCGACAGTGCCTTCGAGGGGGTGTGGCTCCTGCTGTTGGCCGGGCTTGAAGGACGCGGGTCCTCCAGCTAGCGGGCCAGGGCCATCAGCTCGACGTACCTGCCGCCGGTCGTGGCCAGGTCGGCCGCACGGCCCCGCTGCACCACCCGGCCGTGCTCCAGCACCAGCACCTCGTCGAACGACTCGAGGCCGATCGGCGAGTGGGTGATGAGGAGGACCGAGCGCTCGGGCGACGCGGTGAGGATGCGGCCGATGAGCTCGCGGGCCGAGGAGGCGTCGAGGTGGGCGGCCGGCTCGTCCAGGATCATCACCGGCGCGTCCGAGACCACGACCCGGGCGAGGGCGATCCGGGACCTCTGGCCGCCGGAGACCTCGGCGCCTGCCTCGCCAACAGGGGTGTCGATCCCGTGGGGCAGGTCCTCGATCCAGTCGTCCAGCCCTACAACGGCGAGCGCGGCACGGACGTCCGCGTCGGACGCGCCGGGTCGCCCGATCAGGACGTTGTCCCGGATGCTCCCGGTGAAGAGGTGGGCGGCCTGCTCGCAGAGCCGGACCCGCCACCGGACCTCGTCCTGGCCGTAGAGGCCGATGTCGCGTCCGCCCAGCGTCGCCCGGCCCCGGTCGAGTTCGCGGAAGCGCACGAGGACCTCGGCGATCGTGGTCTTGCCGCTCCCGCTCGGCCCGACGATCGCGATCCGGCGGCCCGGATCCAGCCGGAGATCGACCCCGTCGAGGACCCAGGGGCCGTCGGCACCGTGCCGCAGCCGGGCGCCCTCCAGGGCGAGGCCGGGCGCCTCCGGGACCGGCAGTGGCGCGGCCGGGTCGGCGACCGGGACGGCGGCGAGCGTGACCTCCTCGATGCGCCGCGCCGCGGTGACCGTCGCCGAGAGCCGCCGGGCTGCCTCGGGAAGGGGGGCGAGCGCCTCGACGGCGGCCAGCGCCAGGAGGGCGAGCGCCGCCAGGAGGACGCCGTCCATCCGTCCGTCCCTCACCGCTGGGGCCCCGACGGCCAGCATCGCCGCGGCCGCGAGGCCCGCGAGCGCCGCGACGACGCCCGCGCTGCCGGCGCCGATCGCCGCGTCGGCCCGCGCCGCCCGCGCCAGGTCGCGGTCCGCCGCACGGACGCGCCGCACGCGCTCGTCCACCAGGCCGTAGGCGGCCAGCTCGGGAGCGAGCTGGAGCGACTCCAGGACCTCCGAGCCGAGGGCCGCGCGAGCGGGGGCCTGCCGCCGGCCCGCGCGCCGGCCGGCGAGGCCGGCCATCAGCGGGAGCGCCACGGCCGCGACCCCCAGGATCACCGCCAGGAGGAGCCCGGCGACCGGCAGCATCGCTCCCGCCGCGCCCGCCGCCGCCGCCGTGATCGCGAGGGCGACCAGCGGGGGCCCGAGGCCGCTGACGTAGAGGTGCTGCATCGCGTCGACGTCGGCCACGACCCGGCCGAGCAGGTCGCCGCCCCGCATGCGGGGAAGGCCGCCCGGGACGAGTGGGATCAGCCGGTCGTAGACCGTCCGGCGCGTCGTCGCGAGGATCCGCAGCGCGACGTCGTGTGACAGGAGGCGCTCCGCATAACGGCCGAGGGCGCGCGCGATGGCCAGGCTGCGCACCGCCACGATCGTGACGGTCAGCGACAGGATCGCCGGCCGCTCCGCCGCCCGGCTGATGAGGTAGCCGGACGTCGCGAGGAGAGCGATCCCGGCGCCGGCGGCAACCACGCCGGCGAGGAGGGACAGGGCCAGGCGGCGGCGGCTCCCGCCGGCCAGCCGCACCGCGCGGGCGAGGGCGCCGGCCCCGCTCACACGGCGACCGCCGTCTCGGCCCGCACCTGCGCGCCGAAGGCGCCGTCGCGCCCGGCGAGGGCCGCCGGGCGGCCGTCCTCCGTCACTCGGCCGTCGCTCAGGACCACGACCCGGTCGGCGCTGTGGGCGAGCCCGAGCCGGTGCACCGCGAGGACCGCCGTGCGCCCACGGCAGAGGCGCTCGATCGCCTCCTCCACGAGCGTCGCCCCCTCGCGATCGAGGTTGGCGACCGGCTCGTCGAGCAGCACGAGCGACGGGTCGCGCAGAAAGGCACGGGCGAGGGCCACCCGCTGGGCCTCGCCGGCCGACAACGGGCGCCCGCCCTCGCCGATCCGGGTGTGGATGCCCTTGGGCAGCCGGTCCACCAGCGCGGCGGCGTTCGCCGACCGCAGGGCGGCGAGGACGCGCCGCTCGTTGGCGCCGGGGTCGCCCATGCGCACGTTGTCCGCAACCGTGCCGCTGATGAGCGAGGGCCGCTGGGGCACCCAGGCCACGCGTCGCCGCCAGGCCTCGGCGTCGCCGTCGCGCAGGTCCACGCCGCCCACCGTGACCCGTCCGCTGGTGGGGTCGGCGAGGCGGGCCAGCAGGGCGAGCAGGGTGCTCTTGCCCGAGCCGCTGGCCCCCACCAGGGCAAGGCGCTCCCCGGGCGCGATCGTGAGCGCGAGGTCCGCGAGCGCCGAGGCGCCGCGACCCTCGTAGCGCACTCCCGCGCCCTCCAGCCGGATCGGGGCGACGGCCGGGTCGGGCAGCTCGCTGGGCACCTCGGCGTGCACGAGGAGCGGGGGCAGGTCGAGCACCTCGTGCACCCGCTCGGCGGCCGCGAGGCCGTCGGCGCTCGCGTGGTAGTTCGCGCCCAGCCGGCGAAGGGGGGCGTAGAGCTCGGGCGCGAGCACGAGGACCGTCAGCCCGGCGAGCAGGCTCATGTCGCCGGCGGCGAGGCGCAGGCCGATCGCCACCGCGACGAGCGCGACGCCGAGCGACGCGGCCAGCTCGAGGACGAGCGCCGAGAGGAAGGCGACCCGAAGGGTGGCCATGGTCTCCCGCCGCAGCCCCTCGCCGATGGATCCCAGGGCGGCCGATTGGTACTCGGCGCGTCCGTGGGCGCGCAGGGTCGGTAGCCCGCGGACGACCTCCACGAAGCGTCCACCCAGGGCCCGGAGGGCCCCCATGCGGGCCCGCGATGCTCCCGAGGCGGCCATGCCCACCAGCACGAGGAAGACGACGGCCACCGGCAGTGTGACGGCCATGATCGCCGCCGAGGCGGGGTCGAGGGGGATGACCCACGCGAGGATCGCGACGGGCACGAGGACCGACAGCACGAGCTCCGGGACGTAGCGCCCGAAGTACGCCTCGAGCGCGTCCACGCCCTGCACCGCCGCGGTGGCGAGGTCGCCGCTGCGAACCCCCTCGCCGGCCGCCGGCCGGGACCTCACGAGGTGATCGACCAGGCGCACCCGCAGCCCCGACATGATCCGCGCAGCCGCGAGGTGCCCGGCCATCTCCTGGCCCCAGACGAGGAGCCCGCGGGCCGCCGAGACGAGCGCCAGAGCGAGGATCTCGGCCCGCAGGTCCCCCAGCGATCGCCCGTCGACCACGACGCCGGAGATCACCAGGGCCAGCAGCACCGCCTGGGCGATGACGGCGGGGGGGGGGGGGCCCCCCCCCCCCCCCCCCCCC
>JAXIPH010000344.1:0-8892 GCA_045403035.1 Thermoleophilia bacterium
ACGTCCCGGCGCTCGTGATCGTGGGGTCCGAGGACGCGCTGACCCCGGTCTCCTTCTCCGAGGTCCTGGTCGCGGGCCTGCCGGACGCCGAGCTGGTGGTGATCGCCGGCGCCGGACACCTCACGGCGCTCGAGGCCCCGACGGAGTTCACGGCGGCCGTGAGCGACTTCCTCGCCCGCCGGGTGGACGCCTAGCCGAGCGTCGCACCGCGGCGGAAGGCGGGGGCCAGCTTGGGCAGCCACCCCAGGGGGGAGCCGGCCGGGGTGAACTCCATGCCCAGGTGGCCGTCGTAGCCGAGCTCGCCGAGGCGGTCGACGAGCCGCGCGAGGTCGATCTCGCCGGTGCCCGGCGCCCCGCGTCCCGGGCTGTCGGCGTACTGGACGTGCCCGAGCACGTCGGCGACCTCCCCGACCGCATCGATCGGGTCCAGCCCCGCCCGGTGCGCGTGGTAGGCGTCGAAGAGCAGGCGCACCCCCGCGTGATCGGCCTCGCGCACGAAGTCGGCGGCCGCCGCCGGCGTGGGCAGCAGGGGACCGGCCACCTCGTGCGCGTTGAGGTGCTCGATCACGATCCGCCCGCCGAGCCGCACAACCTCGTCGGCGGCGTCCCGCACCGTCTCCAGCGCGACGGCCCGCTGGGCGGCCTCGGGCAGCGCCGGATCCAGGCGCCCCGCCAGCAGGTTGACCATCTCGCCGCCGCACGCCCGCGCCACCTCCATCGCGTCGCGCACGGACGCCACCACCTCGTCGTGGAGCTCGGCCACCGTGCAGAAGCCACGCTCGCCGGCCGCGAGGTCACCACCGTCGGCGTTCACCAGCACCGCGCGCACGCTCGCGGCGGAGACCGCCGCGACCCAGGCATCGCGATCGCCGGCGGGCGGCCACCAGGTCTCGACGCCGGCGAACCCCAGGGAGCGGGCCGCGGCGGGGCGCCCGAGCTCCGGGACGTCGGGGAAGAGGGTGCTGAGGTGCGCGGAGAGGCGGATCACGCGCCGAGCCTGCGCCGCCGTTCGGCGATCTCCCGGCCGTGGGCGAGGGCCGCGGCGCGCAGGTCGCCGACCGCCGCGCCGCCGGCCGCCGTCCAGTCGGCGAACGGCTGCCCGGAGGCGGCGCGCCCCGTGAGCTCCGGCGAGACCTCGTGGGCGTCGGAGAGGTGCGGCTGCAGCAGGCCCGCGACCAGCGCGAAGGTGGCGAGGCCGGCCAGATCGGCCGTGGCGAGGGGGCCGGCCGCAGTCCACCGCGGGGCGAGCCCGTCCGACACGGCGGCGTCGATGTCGGCGGCGTCGGCGATCCCGGCCTCCAGCATGTGGAGGCACTCGCGCAGCACGGCGAACTGGATCCGGTTCCAGATGAAGCCCGGCGCGTCGGCGCGCACCACGAGCGGCGCCTTACCCATGCGCGCCGCCAGCTCCCTGAGGCCGTCCACGACCCACGGCGCCGTGGTCGCGCCGGGAACCACCTCGACGACCGCGGTGAGGTGGGCGGGTTTCAGGAAGTGCAGCCCGGCGAGCCGCTCCGGCCGGGCGAGCGCAGAGGCGATGTCGGCGATGCGCAGGCTGGAGGTGTTGGTGGCGAGCACCGTCCCCTCCGCGCACCACGGCTCGATGCGGGCGAACAGCGCGCGCTTGACCTCGAGGTCCTCGACCACGGTCTCGATCACCAGGTCGGCGCCGGCGAAGACGGGCGCCCGGGTCGCGGCCGCCTCGGCCTGCGCGCCGATCTCCGCCGCGCGCCGGCGGGCCTCCTCGGCGCGCTCGGGCGAGCGCCCCGCGATGCGCACGGACATCCCCGCGGCCGCGCACGCGGCGGCGATCTCCGGCGCCATCGCACCGGTGCCGACCACCACGGCCGTCCGCAGGGCGACGACCGGCTCCCTAGACCCGGTGGCGGCGGTAGTAGGTCGCCGCCTTGGCACGTGCCCCGCACCCCTCCATGGAGCACCAGCGGCGGCTGCGGTTGCGGCTCGTGTCCACGAACAGCACCGGGCACGCCGGGTCGGCGCACTCGCGCACCCGGTCGGGCGACTCCCGCACCAGGTCGAGCGCGTCGAGGACGGCCCCTGCCAGCAGGCAGCGACAGCTCGCGGCACCGGGCGCGAAGCGCGGCCGCAGCGTGTCCTCCTCCACGCAGAGGCGCATCGGCGCGCCGTCGAGCCAGCCCTCGGCAAGGCGGGCCACCCCGAGCCGGTCCGAGCCCAGCAGAGCCGGGCGAAGCGCATCGCGCAGCTCCCGGGCGGCGTCGAGCTCGGCCGGCGTGATGGCCGGCCGCGCGTCGGCGAGGCCGGCCTCCACGAGCCACCGCTCCAGGTCGGCGGGGCGGCCCAGGAGTTCCCTTCCGCCCAAGCGGGTATTGCAAAAATCGAGAGCCGGGCGCCCGGCGAGCATGAGGAATGTCGTCGTGTGCGTCATTGTTTGACGGGGCGGCGGGGCGGGCGTATTCTCACCGGTGAATCTCTATCACAGTGGTTAAGAGGAGTGCCTCGCATGCCGTCGCTGCCCCCCGCCATCGAGCTCGCCGTCCACCGTCAGGGTGAGGGTTCCCCGCTGGTGGCGTTGCATGACCTCGGCCAGACCGGCGACGCCATGATCGACGCCCTGGCGCCCCTCGCGCATGGTTATCGCATCGTAGCCCCCGATCTGCGTGGGCATGGAGCCTCTCCCACCCCCCACGGGCCCTGGAGCATCGACGACTTCGCGTCCGACGTGGCGCGGCTGGTCGCGGCCGAGGGCCGCGGCGCGGTGCTGCTGGGCGTCGGCCTCGGCGGGGCCACCGGCCTCGCGCTGGCGCTGGGCCACCCCGGTCTCCTCTCCGGCCTCGTCGTCTCGGGCGTCAGCCCGCGGGGCGAGGACCAGGACGGCCAGGACCGTTGGGTGCGCATGGCGCGTGCACTCCGCGAGCGCCGGGGGGCGGAGGGGGTTGCCCTCTCCGCAGAGGCGATGGGCGCGCGACCCGACTGGCGCGGTGCGCTGACCCAGGTGGAGACCCCGGTCATCGTGCTCGCCGGCGGCGCGGATCGCGCCGTCCCGGCCGAGGTGCAGCGGGAGCTGTCCGCCTGGATCCACAACGCACGCTTCAAGGTCGTCTCGGAGGCCGGTCACAACGTGGCCGTCGAGCGGCCCAAGGAGCTGATGGCCGCGATCCGGAGCATCTCGGTGACGGAGGCCCCGCAGCCCGTCGCCGCGTAGCTCGGCGCGGCGGGAGCCCGAGCAGGTCAGCTCAGCCGCACCCGCAGGGCCAGCGGCCCGGTCGGGTCGTCCACGTGCTCGATCGTCGCGGTGCGGCCGGGCCGCGCCGCGGCCACGGCGGCCTCGACGGCGGGGCGCAGCGCGTCGGCGGTCGCAGCGTCGTTCGGCGCCGCG
Organism: Thermoleophilia bacterium; assembly: GCA_045403035.1. GTDB lineage: Bacteria > Actinomycetota > Thermoleophilia > Miltoncostaeales > Miltoncostaeaceae > CAVXDY01. Next base: position 3,359 of record JAXIPH010000344.1, read on the forward strand.
CGCCGGTCGAGCACCCGCACCAGGATCTCGTCGCGCCCGAACCCGACCCCTCCGGCGCCGGGGTCGGCCTCGATCTGGTCGGCCGCGCGGTCGGCGGCCGCCAGCGCGGCCAGGACCCGCTCCTCGAAGGTGCCCTCGGGATCGCGCTTGCGCTGGTAGAGGATCCCGGGGCGGCCCTCGCCGAGGTCGATCGCGTGGTCGGCCTCGTGGCCGATGAGCATCACGCCGGGCCCGTGGCGCACATGGGCGTAGTCGGCGACGTCGATCGGCAGGCCGTCGACCGCGCCCTGCTGGATCCAGCCGTGGAACAGCGGGATGAACCGGGCCGGGTCGACGTGCTCCGGGTCGTCGGCGTAGAGCTTCACGCCGATCCGGACGGCATCCTCGAGGGTGGCGGCGGCCATCGCCGGGCTCCTAGACCAGGGCCGACTGCGCGCCGGCCTCGCGGATCTCGAACGCGTGGACGGCGTCGATGAACAGCTGCGCCTCCTCGACCAGCACGCGCGTGGCCTCGGCCTCGTGCGCCGTGGGCGGCTCGGCGTGGCGGTCGAAGAGCGGACGCGCGAAGCGACCCTTGGCGAAGCGGTCGAAGAACCGCTCCGTGTCGTAGAAGCGCTCCTTGAACTCGCGGACGATCGTGTCGGCGTTGTCCGGAACGTTGGGGTTCTCGGTGCGCACCAGCGCCCGGGCGCCCGCGACCATGGCCGCGTAGGCCCGCTCGTCGGCGCGGGCCAGGTCGTCGTCCTCCAGCGCCACCTGGGCGTCGAAGGCGATGCTCTCCGCGCCCGAGAGCTCCAGATGGGTGCTCGAGATGACCTCGCCGGCGCACTCGCCGATGCCGAGGTCGCCCATCGTGAACTCGCGCGCGTCCCCCCAGTCGGTGTAGGCGCCCGGGTCGACGTCGCGGCTCGGAACCACCTTGAGCTCGGCGATCATCGCCCCCAGCTCCTTCTTGCCGAGGCGGGCGATGTAGTCCTGGAAGCTCTCGCCGGAGGTCCGCTCGGAGACGAAGCGCCCCGTGATGGCCTCGACGACCTCGGGGATGCGCTTCGAGGGCACGGCCCCGATCGGCAGGCCGTAGGAGCCGGCGTTCTCGCGCCAGCGGCCGCCCAGGACCACCTGGAAGTGGGGCACGGTGTAGCCGTCGATCTTGCGGCTGTTGCCGAAGAACCCGATGTCGGCCACGTGGTGCTGGCCGCAGGAATTGAAGCAGCCGCTGACCTTGATGCGCAGGCCGCGCACGGCCTCGTCCAGCTCCATCGCGGTGGCGGCCAGCCGGGTGCGCAGCTCCCCCGCCAGCCCGCGCGAGGACGCGATGCCGAGCTTGCAGGTGTCGGTGCCCGGGCACGAGGTGACGTCCACGATCGTGCCGGCTCCGGGCTCGCCCAGGCCGATGGCCCGCAGCTCGGAGTAGAGCGCCGGCAGGTCCACCTCGCTCACCCAGCGCAGAACGATGTTCTGCTCCACCGTGGTCCGCACCGCGTCACCCACGTAGCGGCGGGCGATGACGCCGAGCCGCCGTGCCTGGTCGGACGACAGGTCGCCCAGCGGCAGCGCGATGGTGGCCACCGCATAGCCGGGCTGGCGCTGCCGGTAGACGTTGGTCGCGAGCCACTCGGCGAAGCCCTCCGGCGGGGAGGCTCCGTTCAGGGGCACGGCCTCGCGGGTGGGGCTCTCGTCGAAGCGCTCCACCCCGGGGAGGTACGAGGTCCAGCGGTCGTCGTGGGGGAGGATGGCGCGCTCCTCGTCCACCAGCCGGCGGAACTCGTCGATGCCGAGCTTGGCGACCAGGAACTTGATCCGGGCCCGGTTTCGGTTCTGCTTCTCGCCGAGGCGGCCGAATACGCGGGCGATGGCCTGCACCGTGGGGAGCAGCTCCTCCACGGGGGCGTCCTCGTAGAGCAGCTTGGCCTGGTGCGGGGTGGTGCCGAGGCCGCCGCCCACCCAGAGGTCGAAGGACCGGCGCTCCACGCCGTCCACCACCTGGCTCCGGGCGATCGCGCCGAAGTCGTGCATCATCACGAGCCCGCAGGCCTCGCCGGCGCAGCCCGAGAAGGCGATCTTGAACTTGCGCCCGAAGTCCTGGCAGTCCGGGTGGCCCAGCAGGAAGCGGAAGAGAGCGTCCGCGTAGGCGGTGACGTCGAAGGCCTCGGTGTGGCAGACGCCGGCGAGGGGGCAGCCGGTGACGTTGCGCACGCCGTTGCCGCACGCCTCGCGGGTGGTGATGTCGACCGCGGCCAGGCGCCGCATCAGGTCGGGCGTGTCGTCGATGTGCACGTAGTGGAGCTGCACGTCCTGGCGCGTGGTGATGTGGAGGATGCCGTCGGAGTAGTCCTCCGCCAGCTCCGCCATCACGTCGAGCTGCTCGGGGGTGCAGCCGCCGTACGGGATCTTGATGCGCACCATGCCGGGCGCGTCCCAGAGGGTCTCGGGACCCTTCGTCAGGTCGCCGGCCGGGAACTCCAGGCGCCGGCTGGCGATGCCGTCGTGGCGCTGGCCGTTGTCGTACCGCTGGCCGTAGACGCCGCGCCGGAGGCGCGTCTCGGCGAACACCCGCTCCTCGATGCGGTCCTGGCGCCGGAGCTCCAGCTGCGCCTCGAAGATGTCGATCTCCTCGGCGAGGTCGGGCGGCATCCGCTGCGCCAGACGCTCTCTCCACTCGGTCGTGCTCATGCCCCGGCTCCCCCCGGTCGGACAGGAGGGCGCAAAATACCAGATACCTGCTGCCTATACCTCGTTTTGAGGAGGCGCCTCCAGCTCACCGTGGGCCACCTGGGCCAGGGCCCGCACGATCTGGACGCACATCGCGTCGCTCACGGCCACCTGCACCTGGCTGCCGTCCTCGTCGTCGAAGGCCAGGGTCCAGTGGGGGACGAGCCCCTCGGCGGTCTGCTGGGGCGGCGTCACCGACACCCCGACCACGCTCGGCTGGAGCGCCCAGAAGAGGCCCTCGGGCAGACCGGACGGCTGCGGCTCCCAGTTGACGGCGTCAGCGATCTCCTGACGGTAGGGCTCCGCCTGGGTGAAGGCGTTCATCATGCTCTCGCCGTCGCTGGTCGCGAGCGGCAGGGTGAGCACGACGTTCGGGCCGCTCTCGAAGGCGAGCAGGGCAACCGGCAGCGCCGACTCGTCGACCTCCTGGCCGTCGTCCTCGACCTCCACCTGCACCGGCGAGCAGTCGAAGCCGGTGGCCTGGAACGCGATCGTCTGCCTCATGCGACCCTCCTCGTGCCCTTGGTACCGTCAGCCGCGTGCGGCACGGATCGACTCCTTCGACCGGGGACTCGGCGGGCATTGTCACACACCGGGTGGTCTGGCTCGGCGGAGGCCTGGTGGACCCCGCCGGGGCCGCGCTCTCGATCGACGACCCGGGGGTGCGCTGGGGGGAGGGCCTCTTCGAGACGATGCGCGGCGAGGGCGGGCGGGTCGCGATGCTGGAGCGCCACCTGGACCGGCTCGCCGAGGCGGCGCGGGCGCTCGACCTGAGCCCGATGCCCGGGCGCGAGCAGGCGCGCGCGGCGGTCGCGGCGACGCTCGCCGCGATGGGCGAGGGGCCGTGCCGGGTGCGGCTGACGGCCACCCCGCGCCCCACCCTGCTCGTGGAGGCGGGGCCCGAGGAGCCCCTGCCGGCGAGCCCCCCGGCCGTGCGTGCGATCTCGGTGCGGGGCGCATGGTCGCCCGGGAACGCCGGGGCGGAGTACAAGAGCCTCTCCTACGCCGGGCCGCGCCGCGCGCAGCGGGCGGCGGCCGCCGCCGGCGCCGACCACGCGCTGATGCTGGACGCGGCCGGCCGCCTGGGCGAGGCCGCGCTGTGCAACGCCTTCTGCGCCGTGGGCGGCGAGGTGGTGACCGCGCCGGCGGCCGGGCTGCTGCGCGGGATCGCGCGCGCCCGGGTCCTGGAGTCGGTGCGGGTGCGCGAGGAGGCGCTCTCCGAGGACGCCTGGCGCGGTGCGCGAGAGATCGTGCTCACCAACGCGGTCGCCGGAGCGCTGGCCGTCGTGGAGGTGGACGGCGCGGCCGTGGGCGGCGGGCGGCCGGGCCCGCTGGCCCACGACCTGCACCGGATCCTGCGGGGCTCCCTCGGGGCGGGCGGGACTCGCTAGCGGCGGGCGGAGCCCCGGCGGGGGCGCTCGGCCACCGTCGCCACCCGCCGGCCCAGCAGGCGCATGGCCTTGAGGCCGAGGGACAGCTTCTCGCGGTCGTCGGTCTTCGCGATGTCGAGGCCCGACAGCTCGGCGATCCGGTCGAGCCGGTACCGCACCGTGTGGCGGTGCGTGTACAGGGTGCTCGCCGTGGCCGCCAGGTTGCAGTCGTTGCCCAGGTACGTCGAGAGGGTGCCGACCAGCTCGGTCTGGTACTGCTCGTCGTAGCGCACCAGGGGGGCGATCGTCTGGTCGTAGAACGAGGTGAGCTCCTCGGGGCGGTCGGCGAAGATCTGGAAGAGGAGCTTGTAGGTGCCGGTCTCCTCGAAGGTGACGACCTCGCCCTGCCGGCCCAGCCGCTCGCCGATGGAGAGCGCCAGGCGCGACTCGTCGAGCGCCGCGCCCAGGCGCTCGGGCTCCGGCGTGTAGCGCGACAGCGCCAGGGTGAGGGCGAGCCCCGGAACCGTCTCGCGGGTCGCGGCCAGCAGGCGGCGTCCCAGGGTGAAGGCGGCCGACTCGATCTCGTCGCGCGGCGCGTCCTCCGGGGTGGAGGGCGGCGGCGGGAGCAGGGCCAGCAGGCGGCCGTCGTTCCAGTCCACCAGGGCGCGCGGCCAGTGCAGGTCCATGGCCGCGCGCGCCTGCTGCATGAAGCGGCGCACGAGGCGCGGGTCGCTGATCACCCGGCCCTCGGTGTGCGGGTCCTGCAGCTTGCCGATCAGCGCGACGGCGCCGCGGGAGAGGTCGGCGCCCAGGTGGCGGGCGCGGCGCACCAGCGACTCGCGGCTGACGACCTCGCCGGCCATCAGCTCCTCCACGAGGTCGCCGCGCAGGCGCGACTCGGTCTCGGTGCGCACCTCCTCGCGTGCCCGCTCGAGGGCGCAGGCCTCGGCGAGCTCGGCGATCACGGCCTCGCCTGACGGCGCCAGCGGCGGCGGCACCCAGGCGAGCAGCACCCCGATCGCCCCGGTTGCGTCGGCCACCAGCGCCCGGCTGACGCCGGGCATCTCCTCCTCCATGAACGGCCCGATGACCGACGCCGGCCCGTGCCCGCGCGCGCGCTTCACCGCCTCCGCGAGGAAGGCCTCGTGGTCCTCCCCGAGACCGCCACCGCCCCGCACGTCGAGGTACTCGTCGAGGATGGCGACCGGGGCGCCGAGGAGCTCGTTGGCGGCGGCGGCGAGGCCCGGGAAGCCGCGGCCCTCCACGAGCGGAGCCCGCAGCGCGCTGCGGGCCGCCACGCCGCGGGCGACCCGGTCGCCCCCCAGCAGCGCGGCCGAGAGGTCGGAGATCACGGCGCCCCAGGGGGCGCCCGGGGGCAGGACGAGGACCGGCACGTCGAGGGGGGCGACCGGGGCGGTGCGGCAGACCACCGCCGCGCAGCCGGCGGGCAGC
>JAXIPH010000305.1:0-3839 GCA_045403035.1 Thermoleophilia bacterium
CCGCGAGCTCGGCGGGCTCCGCCTCCACGGCGCCCACGACCGACGCCGCGGCCGGTGGGACCACCGAGATCCCCGAGGAGACCGGAGGCCCCTACCCCGCCGACGGCTCGAACGGGGTGAACGTGCTCACCGAGAGCGGCATCGTCCGCAGCGACATCACCACGAGCTTCGGGTCGGCCTCGGGCACGGCCGCCGGGGTGCCCCTCGCGATCGCGCTCACCATCCTCGACGTATCCGCCGGGGGCACGCCGCTGGAGGGGGCGGCCGTCTACCTGTGGCACTGCGACCGGGAGGGCAACTACTCCCTCTACTCCCCGGCCGTCGCGAGCGAGAACTACCTGCGCGGCGTGCAGGAATCGGACGCCGGCGGCAGGGTCAGTTTCGCCAGCATCTACCCCGCCGCCTACTCGGGCCGCTGGCCGCACATCCACTTCGAGGTGTACCCGAGCCTCGCCGAGGCCACCGCGGCGGGCACGAAGCTGGTGACCTCCCAGATCGCCCTGCCGGAGGACGCCTGCAAGCTGGTCTACGCCACCGACGGCTACGAGCAGAGCGTTCAGAACCTCGCCCAGACCTCGCTGGCCACCGACAACGTGTTCAGCGACGGCTACTCGACCCAGCTCGGCACGGTGACCGGCTCGGTGGGGTCGGGGATGACGGTGGCGCTCAACGTGGGCGTCTGAGGAAAGGGCCGCCGGAGTCCCCGCGCGGGTCGGCTACGGTCAGGTGGCCCGGGGACCCCGACTGGGGTGGCGGGCGACATCAGCTCCTGCAGCCGATCGAGGGCGTCCGTCCAACCTTCGTCATGGAGCGCACGGCGTCGCTCGACGGTGAACGGACCCTGAGCGAGGACCAACTCTGTTGACTCACCCAGATCCCGGAGCGACAGCGTGACCACCGTCTCTTGGTCGTCGGGATCGGGCTCCTCCCATCGAAACGAGTAGGCGAGCCGGGCGGGAGGATCAACCTCGCGAAACGCTCCCGACAGATAGAACAGATCGCCCTCCGGAGGCTGCATCGCGATCCGATAGTCGCCCCCGACGCGGAGATCGACCTCGACACTCGGAGCTGTGAACCCATGGGGACCCCACCACTCCGCCAGCTGGTCGGGTTCGGTCAAGGCCTTGAACACGAGCGAACGAGGCGCGCGGAGAACACGCTTCATACGCAGCGTCAGCCCGCGAGATTGCGCCGTCATGACCGAGTCGAGCGTAGCCGCAGCCGGCGCCACGGTCACGTTCATGGGCGACGGGCCGCCCAGGTTTCGGCGGAGTCGTCCCCCACCGCGGCCGCGATGGCCGCCTGGCCGTAGGAGATGCCGCGGTCGTTGGGTGGCAGGCGCTCGGGCGTCAGGACACGCAGGCCGGCGCGCTCCAGCCGGCCCGCCGTGACGCCCAGCAGCCGCCGGTTCTGGAACACCCCCCCGCCGGGGACGAGCAGATCCGTCCCCGCGTCTGTCGCCGCCCAATCGTCACCCGAGCCCCCCGCCGGGGCCCTAAGATCCCCCATGGCCGTGCCCCACATCCGGGACTTCGACGCCTCCGACCTGGACGAGGCGGTCGGCGTGTGGAACGCCTCGGCCGAGGGCGGCCAGGCGCCGCTGTTCGTGGTTGCGGAGGTGATCGAGGCCCTCGGGAGCGGGGAGCCCGCGGTGGTCGCCGTGAGCGACGGGCGGGTGGTGGGGACGTGCGTTGCCCGCGTCACCGGTGAGCGGGCGTGGGTGGTGCGCATTGCGATCCACCCCGAGGCCCGCCACGAGGGCATCGGCTCCGCCCTGCTCCACGCCCTGGAGGAACGGCTGCTGCGGATGGGCGTGCGACGCATCGCCGCCCTGCTGCCCGAGGGCGGTGTCGGCCACGAGGCCTTCCTGCACCAGGGCTACACGCTCACGCCGGGCGTGGAGTACTTCGAGAAGCGCGAGCCGCTGCGCCCGGGCGACCTCGACGTCCTGGGCGCCCTCGGAGGCCGGCTCATCGACGCGGCGGCCTGGGATGAGCTGGCCGGGATGGAGGACACGAAGGCGCTCATCGAGCGCCGGGTGGTGCTGCCCCTGGCGGAACCGGACCTGGCGGCACGGCACGGGGTCTCCCCTCCGAAGGCGGTGGTCTTGTTCGGGCCTCCCGGGACCGGGAAGACCACCTTCGCCAAGGCCGTCGCCGGCCGCCTCGGCTGGCCCTTCCTCGAGATCTTCCCGAGCCGCCTCGCGCCCGGGGCGCAGGGTGGCCAGGCCGCGGCCCTGCGCGAGTTCTTCGACCAGGTCCAGAGCATCGAGCACCTCGTGCTGTTCATCGACGAGGTGGACGAGATCGCCGGCGCGCGAGCCCAGCGCCCGGACACCGAGGGCGTCGTGAACGAGCTGCTGAAGGGCATCCCGCTCTTCCGCTCGCGCGAGGACCGCCTGCTCGTTTGCGCAACCAACTCGGTGCGGGATCTCGACTCCGCCCTGCTGCGCCCCGGGCGCTTCGACTACGTGCTGCCGATCGGCCCTCCGGACGCCCCCGCGCGCGAGGCGCTGCTGCGCCGGCTGATCAAGGCCGTCACGCAGGCCGAGGTGGACCTCCCCCGGTTCGTCGCCGGCACGGATCTGTTCACGCCGGCCGACATCGAGTTCGCGGTGCGCAAGGCCGCTCAGGCGGCATTCGAGCGCGCCCTCGCGGAGGGCGCCGACTCGCCGGCGACCACCGAGGACTTCGCGGTCGCCGCCGCAGCAGTTCGGCCCACCCTGACGCGCGCGATGGTGCGCGACTTCGAGGAGGACATCGAGCGCTTCGGCCGGACCTGAATGCGACGGGCCTGGCGGGGCTCCGGCCTTCGGCCGGGGCGCCCCCCGCCAGGCGATCAGACGAAAGGCGGACCCATGGAGATCACCCGAACGCGTCCGGCCACCAAGCCGGGGCCCGACGACTGGTTCACCGGAACGGTCTGGATCGACGACATCGCCGCGGCCCCGGAGCCCGCTCGGTATCGGGTGGTGAGCGTGCACTTCGCCCCCGGTGCGCGCACCGCTTGGCACCGGCACCCGAGGGGGCAGGTGCTGCACGTCACCGAGGGGACGGGACTCGCCCAGCGCCGCGGCGGCCCCGTCGAGGTCATCCGCGCAGGCGACACCGTGCGGTTCGAGCCGGACGAGGAGCACTGGCACGGCGCCGGGCCGCAGTGGTTCATGACCCATCTGGCGATCCACGAGAACGACGACGCCGGGGTGGCCACCCACTGGGGCCCGCACGTGAGCGACGAGGAGTACCTGGCCGCCCCCGTCTCGGGGGCCTGACGCGGCAGCGATCCGGCCCTTGGAGAACCGACCAACGCGGTCGGAGCCCTTCGGGCCGGATCGTGTCGTGCGATGTCGGTGTTCTGGCGAGGCGCCGTCATCCGATCAGGAACGGGCGAGCCTGGGTTCGGATCCAGGCGCCGTTGTCCAGATTGCGGACCTCGACCTGAGCGTAGTACGGGCCGTTCTCGAAGTCGTCCAGCCATGCGACACCTCGGTTGACGCAGCGGATGGCGCTCGTGCGCGTCGTCGTGCGCCGGGCGACCAGGTCTCCGTCCGCGTCGAAGATCCGGAAGATGTGCCGGTACCGCGCGAAGAAGGGCGCCGTGTTGTCGCAGTAGGTCACCCTGAGCTGGATCGTGAGACCCTCATCCCGGGCGTAGACGCTGTAGACGACGGGACGCTCATCGTCGGGCGCGGCGGCTCCCGGCGAACCGAGAGCGACGAAGGCGAGGATGGCGACGATGGCGAACAACATCGCCGTTCCCGCTTTGAGGCCATGCATGTTGATCACCTCCTTTCCGTTTGCATCTCGCAGTCTCAGCCGGGGGCGCCAGGGGCGATAGGA
>JAXIPH010000147.1:0-5731 GCA_045403035.1 Thermoleophilia bacterium
CCGGCCGATCTCCGGCCCGGGCGGCACACCGGCACGCACCAGGTCGGCGCCGCGCACGGCGGGCTCGCGGTCACGGTCGCCGCTCCACCACGCGGCCACGGCCTCGGCGCCGGCCGCCAGCGCGCCCACGGCCGAGGCGGGCGGCCCCGCGCGCAGGAGCGCGTCGACCTGGGAGGGCGCGGCGGCGGACCGCAGGCGCCCGGCCAGCGCCGTTCCGTCGCGCACCTCGCGGGCCAGGGCGCGGGCCCACCCGGGCAGCGCCGCCCCCTCGACCGCCCCGGCCCCCACGCCGCCGCCCAGGCGCAGGGCCCAACGGGGCAGGTCCGGCGCGTCGGGACGGGCGGCGGCGGCGTCCAGGGCGGCGAGCGCCGCGTGGGGGTCCGGCGTCACCCAGGGCACCCCGAGACCCCCCAGCGACGCGAGCGCGCCCCCCGGCGACGGCTCCTCCAGCAGCCGGCGCAGCTCGGAGGCGACGCGGCCGCTCCCGAGGTCCAGGGCCGGCGCGGCCGCGCGCGCGGCGGCCGTCGTCTGCGGAGCGAGCTCGAAGCCGAGGCGCGCCGCGTAGCGAGCCGCGCGCACCAGTCGGCTGGGATCCTCCTCGAACCCGTGCGGTCGCAGCAGGCGCACCAGCCGCGCGTCGAGGTCCGCCGCCCCGCCGAACGGGTCCACCAGCTCCCCCGCCCGGGCTCCGGACAGCCGCAGGGCCATGGCGTTGACCGAGAAGTCTCGCCGGGCGAGATCGTCGGCGAGGGTCCCCGGTGACACGGTCGGCAGGGCACCCGGCGCCGCGTAGGTCTCGCGCCGTGCGGACACCAGGTCCACGCGGCCGCCGTGCGGCGTCTCGATGCTCGCGGTCCCGAAGCGCGGGTGGCTCACCACCCGGGCACCCAGGGCCCGGCCAAGCCGGTCGGCCAGCGGCAGGGCGTCGCCCTCCACCACCAGGTCGATCTCGGGCCCGGGGGGCAGCCCGAGCATCGCGTCCCGCACCGCACCGCCCACCGCGCTGACCTCGCCCCAAAGTGCCGGCGCGATCCGGCGCGCCACGGGATGCGCGGCCAGGCCGGTGGCGGCCCGCTCGCCGGGCTCTCTAGGATCCGGGGAGTGGCCTACGACCCGGTCTCCCGCAAGCTGTCCGCCGTGGCGCCGGTCGCCCCGGAGCTGGTCCAGGCGTTCGAGCGCTTCGAGCACCTCACGCTGACCGAGCTGCAAGAGGGCTTCGCCGCCGCCGACGAGCGCTTCCGCGCCTGGACGCGGGATCCGGCCAACGCCGGCCGCCCGATCACCGAGGCCCCCGACTACCTCGATCGCATCGCCCTCGACAGCCTGCTCGAGCGGCGCACCTGGGCGGAGTAGCCCGCCGGCCACATCCCGGGCGCACGCCCTCAACCGGTGGTGGGGACGACCGCGATCGCCTCGATCTCGACCCGGGCACCCAGCGGCAGGGCGAGCACCCCGACGGTCGCCCGCGCGGGGGCGTGGCCCGAGAAGGCGTGGCCGTAGACCTCGTTCATCGCGGGGAAGTCGCCGGACAGGTCGGTGAGGTAGACCGTCGTCTTGACCACGTGCTCCAGGCCGGCGCCGGCCGCGGCCAGGACCGCCGCCACGTGCCGCAGCGCCAGGGCGGTCTGGGCGTGCACGTCGCCGTCCACGAGCGCCCCGCTCTCGGGGTCGACGCCGAGCTGGCCGGACACGAACACCACCTCGCCGGGCGTCGCGGCCACGGCCTGGCTGTAGGGGGCGCCGGCCACGGGGGCGGGCGCGGCCTCGGTGCGGATGCTCCTCACGGAGCGCAGACTAGCGGCGCACCGGGACGCCGGCGGCCGCCATCGCCTCCTTGACGTCGGCGATCGAGTAGACCCCGTCGTGGAAGACCGAGGCCGCGAGCACGGCGTCGACCCGCCCCTCCGAGACCGCCTGGGCGAAGTGCTCGAGGCGCCCGGCGCCGCCGGAGGCGATCACCGGGACGGGGGCCGCGTCGGCCACGGCGGCGAGCAACTCCACGTCGAAGCCGTCCTGGGTGCCGTCGCGATCCATGCTCGTGATCAGCAGCTCCCCCGCCCCCCGCTCGGCGGCCTCCGCCGCCCAGGCGACGGCCTCGCGGCCGGTGGACAGGCGCCCGCCGTTCAGGAAGACCTCCCAGCCCGAGCCGTCGTCGCGCCGCTTGGCGTCGATGGCGACCACCACGCACTGGGCTCCGAAGCGGGCCGATGCCCGCTCGATGAGGGCGGGATCGCGGATCGCGGCGGAGTTCAGGGAGACCTTGTCGGCGCCCGCGGCGAGCACGGCCCGGATGTCCTCCTCCGAGCGCAGCCCGCCTCCGATCGTGAACGGGATGAAGACCTGCTCGGCCGTGCGCCGGGCGAGCTCCACGATCGTCCCGCGCTCCTCGTGGCTGGCCGTGATGTCGAGGAAGACGAGCTCGTCGGCGCCCTCCCGGTCGTAGCGGGCGGCGAGCTCCACCGGATCGCCGGCGTCGCGCAGGCCCACGAAGTTGACCCCCTTGACCACCCGGCCCGCGTTGACGTCGAGGCACGGGATGACGCGGATCACGACGGGCTCCGCGCCCCGAGCTGCTCGAGTGCCTCGGACACCGAGAAACGCCCCTCGTAGAGCGCGCGGCCCACGATCACGCCGCTCAGGTTGGAGAGGCCGAGCCCGCCCAGCCGCCGCAGGTCCTCGAGCGAGGACACCCCACCGGAGGCGATCACGTCCAGCGGGCGTACCGCCTCGGCCAGCCGCCGCAGCGCGCTCGTGTTGGGCCCCCCGAGGGTGCCGTCGCGGCTGATGTCCGTGTAGAGCAGGTGGCGCACCCCGGTGGAGACCAGCTCCTCGGCCACCTGGACGGCGTTGCGGTCGGACACCTGGGTCCACCCGTGGGTGGCCACCTTCCCCTGGCGCGCGTCGAGCGCCACCACCAGGCGATCGCCCAAGCGGTCGATGGCCCACTCCAGCAGGTGCCGGTCGTCGAGCACCGCGGTGCCGACGACGACCCGGTCGACGCCGGTCGCGAGCGCCGTCTCGATGGCCGGCCGCGAGCGCAGGCCGCCGCCGAAGTGGACCGTCCCCGGGAACGCGGCCGCGATGCTCGCGACGAGGGCCGCGTGCACCGGCTGGCCCTCCCGGGCCCCGTCGAGATCGACCACGTGGAGGGAGTCCGCGCCCTGCTCGGCGAACGCGCGCGCCTGGGCCACCGGGTCGTCGCTGAAGACCGTGGACTGGTCGAAGTCGCCCTGGCGCAGGCGCACGGCCTGGCCCCCCTTCAGGTCGATCGCGGGGTAGAGGGTGATCACGAGTGGGACACGACCCCGGCGCGGACGTCGGCGAGCCAGCGCGACAGCAGCCCGAGGCCGGCGACGCTCGACTTCTCCGGGTGGAACTGCACGCCGAGCACGCCCTCGCGCCCGGCGGCCGCGCAGAACGCGACCCCGTGCGCGGCGCGCCCCAGCACCAGGCGCTCGTCCTCGGGCTCGCAGGCGTAGGAGTGCACGAAGTAGTAGGTGGAGTCGGCCGGCGCGCCGTCCTCGGGGGCCAGCGGCGCCTCCGGCGCCCAGCGGACCTCGCTCCATCCGATGTGGGGCAGCTTGAGGTCGGTGCGCAGGCGCCGCACCGGGCCCGGCAGCAGGCCGATCCCAGTGGCGCCGGGACTCTCCTCGCTCTCCTCGAACAGGAGCTGGAGGCCGAGGCAGATGCCGAGCACGGGCACGCCCTCGCCGGCCGCCGCCCGGATGGCGCCGTCCAGGCCGCGCGCACGGATGCGGCGCATGGCCTCGCCGAAGTGGCCCACCCCGGGGAGCACGACGGCGTCCGAGCCGTCGACCCCGGCGGGCTCGCCCACCACGCGCACGTCGGCGCCGAGCAGCTCGAGCGCCTTAGTGGCGCTCCGCAGGTTGCTCATCTCGTAGTCGAGCACGGCAAGGCGGGGTCTCACAAGGACCCCTTCGTCGAGGGGACCCCGGACACCCGTGGGTTCCGCGCCACGGCGACCGACAGGGCCCGCGCGAGCGCCTTGAAGCTGGCCTCGATGGCGTGGTGGGCGTTCCCGGGCACGATCAGGCGGAGGTGGAGGGTGAGCCCGCCGTGGTTCGCCAGCGCGCGCATGAACTCCTCGAGCAACTCGGTCTCGAAACCCCCGATCACGCCACCGGCGAGCGGCACGTCGAGGGCCGTGAACGGGCGGCCCGAGAGGTCGATCGCAGCCTGTGCGAGGCACTCGTCCATCGGCACCAGCGCCGAGCCGTAGCGCTCGATGCCCGATCGGTCGCCGAGGGCCTTCGAGAGCGCCTGGCCCAGCGTGATGCCCACGTCCTCGACCGTGTGGTGGCTGCCGGTCTCGAGGTCGCCGGTCGCCTGCACCTCGATGTCGATGAGGGAGTGGCGCGCCAGCAGGGTGAGCATGTGGTCGAAGAAGCCCACGCCGGTCGACACCGCGGCCGTCCCGGTCCCGTCCAGGTCCACCCGGACCCGCACGTCGGTCTCGCCCGTCGTCCGGCGCGCCTCCGCCGCGCGGCTCATCGCCGCCTCCGGGACTCGGCGGAGCGCCGGTGCATGGGGAAGCCCTCGGCATCGGCGAGCGCCGCCAGGTGCGGCGTGAGCGCCTCGACGGCCTCGTCGGTCATGTCGACCACGGACATCCTCCGCAGGAAGGTGGTGGGACCGAGGGCCGACGCGTGGCGGGCCGCGCCCCCGGTGGGCAGGACGTGATTGGAGCCCGCGACGTAGTCGCCGAAGGCCGTTGCGCAGTTCCTTCCGACGAAGACCGCCCCCGCACGGGTGATGCGCGAGGCGATGGCCTGAGGGTCGCGGGTCGCCACCTCCAGGTGCTCCGGCGCGAACGACTCGGCCAGTTCGATCGCCAGGGGCATGCTCGCACACTCCACAAGCGTGATCGGGCCCACGGCCTCCGGCAGATCCGCCAAAGCCACCGCCACGGCCGCGATCACCTCCGGGTCGTCGCTGGCGAGCACCGCCGGCGAGTCGGCCCCGTGCTCGGCCTGGGCCAGCAGGTCGAGCGCCATCGCCACCGGATCGGCGGAGTCGTCGGCGATGATCATCACCTCGCTCGGGCCGGCGAGCCCGTCGATGCCCACCAGGCCCACGACACGGCGCTTCGCCTCCTGGACCCAGGGGCTCCCCGGGCCGCAGATCACCGCCACCGGGGCGATCGTGGCCGTTCCGTAGGCGAGCGCGCCGATCGCGCCCGCGCCCCCCACCGCGTAGACCTCGTCCACGCCCAGCAGCCCGGCGGTCGCCAGGATCACGGGCGCCGGGCGGCCGTCCGGCCCCGGGGGGCTGGCCACGGCGATGCGGGGCACCCCCGCGACCTGGGCCGGGACCACCGTCATCACGAGGCTGGCGGGATAGGGCGCGCGCCCGCCAGGCACGTAACAGCCGGCCGCGTCCACGGCCAGCCGCCGCACGGTCACGCTCTGACCGTAGGGGAGCGTGACGTGCCGGTCGTCCGGGAGGAGGGCCTCCGCCACCATCCGCACCTGGGACGCGGCCGCCACGATCGCGGCCCGCAGGTCCGCGTCGAGGCCGTCGAGGGCCGCCTCGATCGCGGCGGGCGGCACGCGCAGCCGGTCGTGCGTGAAGTCCGGGGAGCCGAACCGCCGGGCGTGCTCCACCAGGGCGTCGTCGCCGCGGGAGCGGACGTCGTCGAGCGTCTGCCCGACGCTCTCCTCCACCCCGCCCGCGTCGGCCTCGGGCCGCAGCGTGTGGGCGATCGCCTGGG